>NZ_JAJBJD010000085.1 GCF_021811875.1 Candidatus Bandiella numerosa
TTCTTGAATTCCTATTATTCTATCAGCTTTTATACCAAACTTATCGTTCTTCTTTATATGAATCTAATTTTTTAAATCCATTTATTGCATATCTTCCTTGCTTTGCATTTATGCAACGGCCTTTATTCAGAAAACTCATTCCTAATAACGATTTTTCCAACCCATCATCACTACCAACTGATGCGCTAACATCATTTACTATAATATCATTGATCTGAATATAATCTAATTTTATTGGTGCAGATAATGTCATACCATTTGCTGTAGAAACTTTTTGACTATAGTTAAGCTTATTTAAGTTAATTCCTAATTTTTCTGCATCACTTCTTGTTAATGAAACTGTTGTAGCCCCTGTATCAATTAAAAAATCAATTCTAAACCCTTGAATTATTGCGCTAACATAATAATGTCCGTACTGATTAGCGTAGATAATAACTTGCTTATCTCCTGCAGTTATGTAATTTCCAGGGATAAGATTTGCGTATACTTTATTATAAACTTTTCTTATATCGCTTTTATAGCTAAACCCTATTAATAATACTCCGATAATTAAAACCCAAGCTCCAGCAGATTTAAGCAGTTGTTTAAATGGCGCTTTAGAATTAAAAATACTAACTATTAGTGCACTTATGACTAGCACAGAGTAAACCACATTCATTAGTTTTTCATTTTTAAATGAAATTGGTCCAGTATATTGTTTTAAAAAAAATATTAATATAAACGCAATTACTGCAATAACTATAAATCTATTTTTCATAATTATTTGTGTTGTTAGTAAATATAAATTTAACGCCGCCCTTTAAATTTTCAATAACTGGAAATTTCCTCACCTCGAATTGAAAATAATTGGGCTCTATTATTTCATATAATAAATTGTATACTTGGTGACAAAGATATTCAATCGTTGAAAATACCTTATCATTAAGCAATTTCAATTTATCACATATGTTATGATAACATAAAGTGTCGTTAATATTGTCATTTATCGTGGCTCTAGGCAAACTTTTAAAATTAATCATAATAGACACGAATATTTTCTGTTTCAACTCTCTTTCTTGCGCACTTATTCCTATATGAACACTTAACTCGTAATCTATAATGCTAAGTTGGCTATTTCCTTTTTGCATTAGCAAAATTTTCTTCTAATTTTAAAATGCTAACCAACCTCATGGTATTGCTACAATTGGAGCATATTTCAACAAAAATTTCACCATTAATCTTCTTTGTTTTTCCAACGTATATTCCATATGGCATATAACCACCCTCTCCAGAAGTAATCACAGTTTTTCCATCCTCAATATTTGTGCCTTGGGGTAAATAAAACAATTTTAGATAATTTTCTTTGTTTTCACCGCTCGCAATTCCGCTATATTCAGTCCCTAATACCAAAATGGGAATTTTTGAATTTTTACTAGTGATCAATTGTATATTTGAAGATTGTTCATTCACTTTTATTACTCTTCCAATTAGTCTATCACTATCTACAATTGCATTTCCCTTATTTACACCATTCTTAGAACCAATATTTAACAAATATTGCCTTTCAAATCCATCGTATGATTCAATAACCGCCCTTCCTGTTATCTTGGAAAATTGTAGATTATCTTGAAAATTAACTAAACGTCGTAAATCATTATTTTCTGCTTCTATTAATTTCAAATTTTTGACTTGTTCCTTTAATCTTTCATTTTCTACATACACGTCTTTGTTAATTGACATCAATAATATATAATTTTTTGCCTCTAAATAAGAGTTTTGCACTAAAAATAATGGATAAGAGATGGCAGAATAAGTTATAGAAGACAAATCATGAAACTTGCTATGTATGAATTTAAATTTCACCATATCTACAGTTATCAACAAAAATGCCAAAAATAATGTAATCGCCTTAATCTTTTGTCTTAATTTTTTCTTTCCTATAAAAAATAACTTAAATCCTTTGGTACTATCTCTACTTTTAATCATCAATATTCATAATTTTTAATTTTACAAAATCCTCCTCTGCGTGATAGGACGATCTAGTTAATGGAGTCGCAGAAACCATGTGAAAACCTTTCACTTTTGCCATCCTTTCATAGTAATCAAACTCATCTGGTTCAACATACCTTTCCACCTTAGCATGACTTGGAGTAGGTTGCAAATACTGTCCTATAGTTAAGAAATCAACTTTAGCTGATCGCAAATCATCCATTACTTGAAAAATTTCATCATTAGTTTCACCAAGACCCACCATCATGCCAGATTTAGTAAATATATTTTTATCCAAATTTTTAACATTACTTAGAAGATTTAAGGAATTAAAATATCTTGAGCCTGGCCTAATTCTTGAATATAGAGATGGAACTGTTTCTATATTATGATTAAACACATCAGGCTTTGCATCTACAATAATTTTATATGCATCACCCTTTCTCAAAAAATCTGGAGTAAGAACCTCAATACTTGTATTAGGACACTTTTTTCTAATTTCTAAAATGCACTGTGCAAAGTGATTAGCACCACCATCTTCTAAATCGTCTCTATCAACAGATGTTATGACAACGTGCTTTAATTCTAATTCAGCAACAGACCTGGCAATTTTTTCTGGTTCATGTGGATCAAGTTTATCAGGTATTCCCGTCTTGATATTGCAAAACCTACATGCTCTAGTACAAACACTTCCTAAAATAATAAACGTTGCATGCTTCTTATTCCAGCATTCACCAATATTAGGACATGCAGCCTCTTCACAAACTGTATTTAAGGATTTTTCTTTTACAATTTGCTTTGTTTTTTCAAAAACTTTTCCAGTGGGAGCTTTAACTCTAAGCCAATTAGGTTTTTTTAAAGAAGTATTAGGTTGCTTTTGCACATCTTGAGCAGAGGATGATGTTTTAACTGGTATACTCATAAATTTTTAGTTTGTCTAAAATATGGTTCCTTTAGTGCATATTATTATTTGTAAGAGCTAAACTGTTTACATTATAATATCTACTGATTTTATATATCAAAGTATAGTAAAAAACTAGTGAAAGATATCACGAAATAATACTTATTTCATCTCTGTCAAATAAAGTCATTTTAATTCATAAGATCAACTTGACTGTTAACTAAGGTATAATAAAACCCTTTTTTATCCATCAATTCCTGATGCGTTCCTTGTTCTATTAATCTGCCCTTATCTAAAACTAATATTCTGTCAGAATTAACAACTGTTGATAATCTATGAGCTACAGTAATGGTTATTTTACCTTTTGAGATATTATGTATTGCCTCTTGAATAAGTTTTTCATTCTTGTAGTCAAGGGCCGATGTTGCTTCATCTAATAGTAAAATTGCAGGATTTTTCAAAATTGCTCTTGCAAGAGCAACTCGTTGTTTTTGACCACCAGAAAGTCTTATTCCCTTTTGACCAATAAATGTGTTATATCCTTTGGATAGATTATTTGCAAATTCATCGACTGCTGCCAATTTTGCAGCTTGAATTACTTGATTATAGTTTGAGTTAAAATTTCCAAATAATATATTTTCATAAATTGTTGATGAAAAAATAACAGGATCTTGTGGAATATAAGCTATCTTATCCCTTAAGCTATTTATATTTATGTTTTTAATTGAATACTCATTGAATAAAATGTCACCTGAGTTTATATCATAAAATCTGATGATCAATTCAAGGATGGTTGATTTTCCCGCTCCAGATTTACCAACTATTGCAACTTTTTCATTTTTGTTAATTTTAAAATTTAAATTATCCAACACTAAAGTGCTCTTTTTAGATGGATAAGAAAAATTTACATCCTTTAAATAAAGTGATTGTATTATTTCCTTATCAATGTTTATTGTATTTTCTGAATTTCTAATTTCAGAGCGTAAATTTAAAAATTCAGCTGCTCGTTCACAAGCAGTAGCAGATTTCATAATTTCACCAAAAGTTTCAGAGAGACCAGCAATAGAGCCAGCACATATAACAGCGAGAAAGATGAAAGATGATAATTCGCCTATAGTCATTTTACCACTGACTACGTCATAACCTCCATACCATAAAATTAAGCCTACTCCACAAAACACAAGGAAAATTACTACAAAAATCAATGCTGATTTAGATTTAGCTAGATTCATGGATGTTTGTAGAGTCGATTTTAAAGAAGAGTCATACCTTTTTCTTGTATGTTCTTCAGCAGAGTATGATTGAATTGTTTTGATTGAATTGATAGATTCTTCTGATAAAGAGGTAAGTATTCCCTGTTGTTCTTGATTTTTCCTAGATAATTTTTTGATTTTTTTTCCAAAGATTATTATCGGGATTATAATTACAGGAATTAAAATTACGATGAAGAGAGTTAACTTTGAACTCATTGCTATTAACATTGCAAGTCCACCTAAAAACATAATTAAATTTCTCAGTGCAACTGAAATATTGCTGCCAATTAAATTTTGAATTATTTGAGTATCATTTTGAATTTGAGATATTAAATTCCCCGGTTTCTCAGTTTCAAAAAAACTTGGTGATAAAGTAAGTAAATGACCAAATAGATCT
>NZ_JAJBJD010000086.1 GCF_021811875.1 Candidatus Bandiella numerosa
CTCAGAGACTTTATCAAGAGATACAATCGAAAAACCAAGGCTTATTCCAAAGCCGCTGATATGGCTGAATTATCTGTGTATATACATTTCTTCTTTGACGCTATATTTGCTTAGCAATGCCTTATTTATTGTACTATTTAACGATAGTTCTCCAAGTATGACATAATTTTCTATTTCTTCTTGCGATATGATTTGCATTTCCACAAGAAGTGCAACAGCAATTGGTAGATCGTAGTGGCTGCCTTCTTTATTTAAATCTGCAGGAGCTAAATTAACCGTAATACGTTTAGCAGGTAGTGATAACCCCATACTTATAAATGCCGACCTAATCCTCTCTTTTGATTCTGCAACTGCCTTGTTGGCAAGTCCAACAATGAAAAAAGCTGGTAGACCATCTCCAATATGCACCTGCACTTCAACTTCTTCTACTTTTAATCCCAAAAAAGAGACGGTATAAACTCTTGATACCATTATTTTCAAACCTAACCTATTACAGTAAATGAAAATAATATCAATTTAATAAACCTTCAAGTTAATTTATGGTTGCTGTAGTAATTAAAATTAACAAAAACACATAGTAAAAGCTTACGTGCCCCCACCATTAAGCTCAATCGTATTAATAATGCTTAAATAATATCAATATTTTGCTTCAAACCTATTCCGCTTAAAATTTTATAAGTTTCATGTACTGGTAGTCCTATAACATTGCTGGGGTGTCCACTTATCCAGCTGATATAAGCCCCTGCCATGCCTTGCAACGCATACCCTCCAGATTTATCTTTCCACTCATTTGATTTGACTAAATTATCAAGTTCTTGATTTGTAAGTAACTTAAATTTTAATTTTGTTTGCACTACTTTTTTTATGCATTTTTCACCCTTTATGATGCATATACCAGTATATACAACATGCCTCCTACCAGATAGCAATTTTAGATATTTAAGAGCTTCTATTTCATCTTTTGGCTTAGGAATTATCAATCTACCTCTTGCCACAATTGTATCAGCTCCAAGTATGATGCTGCCAGGAAATTGCTCATGTATTTTTACTGCTTTTTCTAAAGCCAATCTCTCAGCCAATTTTGCAGGCAATTCTCTTGTTTTAGGAGTTTCATCGATATTAGCAGGCACTACTTTATCTGGTTCATAGCCAATACTTTTAAGCAAAGTCATTCTTCTAGGTGAAGATGATGCAAGTATAAATTTATACATATATAGTTAATGCCTATGACTAACTCTACCTTTTGTTAAATCATATGGTGTCATTTCCACCGTCACTTCATCTCCCGCCAATACTCTGATTCTATTTTTTCTCATTTTCCCTGAGGTATATGCAATTATTTGATGACCGTTCTCAAGCTCTACTCTAAAAGTTGCGTTAGGCAACAGCTCTATAACCTTCCCTCTCATTTCGATGATGTCATCTTTTGCCATAATTAAAAAACAACTATAAATTATTTACATTATTAGACTATACTTTATAGACTTTATTATGAATATTTCAACTACATATTGACATTTATTTTAACATTTAATAGCATCTAACCTAGAATTTAATATTTTGAAGATAGAATGTTACCGGTCACAGATAAAGATTTTCATCAAGAAATTGAAAAACACAGAGGTATATCAATAGTTGATTTTTGGGCAGAATGGTGCGCCCCTTGTAAATATTTTTTACCAATAGTGCGGGATGTTTCTGACACAATTGAAGCTAGAGTAAAGGTAATGTCACTGAATATTGACGAGAGTCCTGAAATTCCAGCTAAATTAGGTATAAGAAGTATACCTACTTTGATGATGTTTAGGGATGGAAAACTTATTGAAACTAAGGTTGGAACAATGCAAAGGGCTGAGCTTATTGAGTGGATTGAAAAAAACGTGGAAGAATATGATGCATCTAAATAGAGCGAGTGCTATTTTAAAAAATTTAAATGACTTCTGGAACAGGTAAAGTTTATGCCCAATCTATTAGCGGTAAGTATAGGTCAATTAAGAATAGCGTAAATTACGCTTTATTGTTTATATATTTTTTTGGCTCTTGGCTCAGGTGGAACAGAGAACAAGGATTGCCTAATCAAGCCATTATGATTGATTTGCCTGCAAGAAAAGCCTACTTTTTTGGTTTACAAATCTGGTCTGATGAAATTTATTATATCACTATAATTTTGATTTTATCTGCCTTGGCATTATTTATATTCACAACACTTTATGGAAGACTTTGGTGCGGCTACACCTGCCCCCAAACAGTATTTACTGATTTTTTTATAAAAATTGAAACTTATTTTCAGGGAGATAGAAATAATCGTATTAGGTTAGATGAATCTT
This sequence comes from Candidatus Bandiella numerosa, assembly GCF_021811875.1. GTDB lineage: Bacteria > Pseudomonadota > Alphaproteobacteria > Rickettsiales > Midichloriaceae > Aquirickettsia > Aquirickettsia numerosa_A. Next base: position 2,328 of record NZ_JAJBJD010000086.1, read on the forward strand.
GCCTTTCCAAAGAAAAGCTTATAAAAAAATCTCTCACTTATCTAACTTGGCTATTACTTGCATTTATTTTCGCTTTTAGCTGGGTATCATATTTTCAAGATGTTTTTGATTTAGCCATAAATATTATTAATTTTGATTTAACTTTTTCTAGTAAAATCTGGTTAATAGCACTCACATTTACAACTTTTATCTTTGCTGGATTTTTAAGAGAAAAGGTTTGCACATATATGTGTCCATATGGAAGGTTTCAATCTGCAATGATTGAAAATAACACAAAATTAATGACATATAACCATTATAGAGGTGAACCCAGAGGAAAAAAATTGGAACAAAAAACTGGAGATTGTATTGATTGTTTTAGGTGTGTTTTAGTATGCCCTACAGGAATAGATATAAGAGATGGATTGCAAATGGAATGTATAGGATGTGGGCTATGTGTTGATGCTTGTAATGAAGTGATGGAAAAGATAGGCAAAGAAAAAAATCTTATCTTGTATACTAGTTTGAACGCTTTAAAAAATGGGCTAACTGATGAAAAATTAATAAAAAAAATATTTAAAGTTAAAAACCTTCTTTATGGGGCTATCTTTGTTATTTTCGCAACTTTTGCAATAAATAGTCTGATAAATAAATCAGATATAAATCTCGTATTGATAAAAGAAAGGGCTCCATTTTTCACTGTAACACCAAATGGACAAATACGTAATACATATACATTGAAAATTCAGAATAAATCCGCAAGAGCTAGGAAATTCATAATTTATGCAGAGAGTCTAGAACCATATGAAATCAAAATACAAAGCAATGATAAGTGTTTTGAAAAAAAATGCTTTATAAATTTAGATCCAGAGATGGAGGACGAATTCAAAATCTTTATTTGGTCAAACAACAATTTGTTACATGAAAAGATTTTTTATTTAATTTTAAAGGATATTGAGAACGATAAAATCTATAAGGAAAAAAATATATTTATTTTTAATTAATGTTTTATAAACACCATGTTGAGCAAGATTTTTTCAAATAAAAAAATTATCATCTTATTTCTTAGCCTGATTCCTTTGGCAACTGTATACATATCAGAGTATTTTTTCGAAATTCTACCTTGCAAATTATGCATCTACCAGAGAATTTTATATATTATAGTGGGGGTTATCACTATAGCCAACATAATGAAGTTATTCAAAAATGTACTTAATAAAATTATCAACCTTACAATTGAAATTTTATTGATAATTAATTTTTCAATAGCAATTTTTCATTATGGAATAGAAAAGAGATTTTTTAGATTTCAAAGTAATTGTTTAAATAATCTCGGAGACGCCGAAAATTTTGAGGATTATAAAAAAATGTTAGCAAATCAAGATTACATTCTTTGCGATCAAGTGAGTTATGAATTTTTTGGTGTACCAATTAGTATATGGAATGCAATATATGCTTTCTTTTTCTTTTTATTAGTAATAAAATTTAACAAAAATGGTGATTTGAAATGAGTAAAAAGAATAATAAAAATTTTATAGAGCAGGTCATCAGAGTCAATCATGCTGGCGAATTTGGCGCAAAAAGAATATATGAGGGGCAAATAAAATATTTAAAAAATGATAAAGATTTAGAAACTGTGAAACATATGTATAATCAGGAGCTTGAGCATTTAGATTTTTTTGATAAGGAACTAACCAACAGAGATATTAGACCTACACTTTTGATGCCTTTATGGAATAAACTTGGCTTTGTACTTGGTGCTGTTACTGCAAAAATGGGTACTAAATCTGCAATGGCATGTACGGTGGCAGTTGAAGAGGTGATTGAGGAACATTATCAACAACAGATTGAAAAATTGAAAAAAGATCCAAAAGAAAAGGCATTACTTAATAAAATTAAAAAATTCCAACAGGAAGAGGTTGAGCACAAAGAAATAGGAATAAGGCATGACGCTTTAGAGTCACCAGGATATACCATATTAAGCGCTTGCATAAAAAGAGCTAGCAAATGCGCTATCTGGTTGAGTAAAAGATTTTAGAAAAAGTAGCGATTTTTTTACCATTTATATATTAGACGTTCACAAATAAAGACCATTGCATAATAGGCAGAAAGAAACATATATGATAGAATGAAAAGATAAGTACATACGAAAGAGGAGGCAAAATGTCATTTTTAGTAAGAGAAGCAGAAGAACGTATAGAGAAGAGTA
>NZ_JAJBJD010000087.1 GCF_021811875.1 Candidatus Bandiella numerosa
CTCTCTGATACTACCTCGCCTTTTTCTTTTTTTCTTACTATTATTTCAAAATCCATTTGATACCTGTATTGTTTTAGGTCAAAGGTTAGCACTTTTCCTATTTATACGCTATCTAATATTTATGCTTACATTTAGAATTGTCTTTTATTTTTTCAAGTAATTCATTAAAGGAAGTTTGTATTTCTTCGCTCCAGACTTTTCTTATCACTCTACTCATTTTGGTTTAATTAATTTTATTTTCATTTATAATGCGTAAACAAATCTAATTTTAAATAGATTTAATTTTTTAAATCAAGCTTAAAAAAATAAAAACAAAGTTATGGAATCAAAAATTAATGACAAAAATGAGATTAAGAATTTACAAGAGCAAAAATTTACTACAAAAAGAGCTACCGTCGAACAATTAGAGGAAATATTATACGAGCCAATTAAAGTTCTCGATCATGGATTTATAAGAGTAATTGACTATATGGGAGATGATTCTGCAATAGTCCAAGCAGCAAGAGTCTCATACGGTAAAGGAACAAAGATGCTAAGCCAAGATAAAGGCCTGATAAATTACTTAATGAGACACTATCATACCACCCCCTTTGAAATGTGTGAAATAAAATTGCATGTTAAGTTGCCAATATTTATAGCTAGACAATGGATAAGACATAGAACAGCAAATGTTAACGAATATTCGGCTAGATACTCAATTTTAGATAAAGAATTTTATCTACCTGATCCTCAAAATATTGAAATTCAGTCGCAATCAAATAAACAGGGACGAGAAGGTAAATTAGATCCAAATAAAGCGCAAAGAGTTTTAGATATAATTAGGGATGACTCTTTAAGATGCTACGATAACTACATGGAGCTATTGAATTTGAATGAAAAAACTGGGGAAATAAACGATCCGAATAAAGAAGGTATAGCCAGAGAATTAGCTAGGATGAATTTAACATTGAATTATTATACACAGTGGTACTGGAAAATAGATTTGAACAATTTGTTGCACTTTTTAAGATTAAGAGCAGACTCACATGCACAGTATGAAATTAGTGAATATTCTAACGTAATTCTTGATATAGTCTCAAAATGGGTGCCTCTTACGTATGAAGCATTTATAAATTATAGAAAAGACTCTATTAATCTCTCAAAAACAGGAGTAGAAACTATAAGGAGGATGCTAAAAGGTGAAAAATTATCTCAAGAAAGTAGCGGAATGTCTAAGAGAGAATGGTCTGAATTTTGCGATGCGTTCTTAAATCAAAAATAAACTGCTACCATTTTTGATGCATATCAATATCCAAAAAAAAATATGGAATAATCTACTAAATTACTCTAGTATGTGTTTTTTTAATTATGCTTACGTTAAATCATGAAGATAGCTTTTTTATTTCCAGGGCAAGGCTCTCAATTTATAGGAATGGGCAAGGAATTATATGAAAATTTCAACGAAGCAAAAGAGGTTTTTGAAACTGTAAATGATGCTTTAAATCAAAAATTAACCAAAATTATTTTTGATGGCCATGATGAAGATTTAAAAATTACAAGTAATACTCAACCTGCAATTATGGCAACTTCAGTTGCAGTTTTCAGGGTTCTCAGTTTACTTTCAAATAAAAATATTACCGAATTATGCTCTATCTCTGCAGGCCATTCTCTTGGAGAATATAGCGCCCTATGTATTGCAGAAGCACTAAAATTAAGTGATACGGCAAAAATATTGCGAGCAAGAGGAAATGCAATGCAAAAAGCAGTACCTGCTGGAGAGGGAGCCATGTATGCATTGATTGGTGGAGACGAAATTGTGGCAGAAAAAATTTGTTCAATATTATCAGAAAACGGTATTTGTGAAATTGCCAATGACAATGGTGGAGGGCAAATAATACTTAGCGGCAGCAAACAGGCTTTTGAAAAAATCAATGATTTAGCAAAAGATTTCGGCATTAGAAAGGCAATACCACTTCCAGTGAGCGCTCCTTTTCATTGTAGCTTAATGAAGGAGGCAACTTCGATTATGAAAGAGGTACTAGAAGAATATCATTTTCAACCTCCAAAAATTGATATAATTGCAAATTACTCTGCAACAATTTATAAATCAGACAGTAGTATAAGGGATTCATTAGTAAAACAAATTGAAGGCAAAGTTAGGTGGCGTGAAACAATTGCCAAAATGTACCAGGAAAATGGGATCAGAAAATTTGTTGAGATTGGACCTGGAAAAGTTTTATCAAATCTTATCAAACGAGATTATCCAGATGTAGAGATTCATAGTATAGAATCGCCATCGGACATTGAAAATTATTTAAAATAGGAGGAGTGAATGTTTAATTTAACAGGTAAGCTTGCTTTAGTTACTGGTGCAACAGGGGGTATTGGGCGGTCCATTGTGAAAACATTAGCAAATCAGGGAGCTAAAGTTATTATGGTTGGCAGAAATGAGGAAAAATTGCAAAATTTAAAGCAGGAACTGGGTGATAAAGTATCTTCACTTATTTGTGATTTTAACGATGATTCACAAATTAATTCGTTAATTGAAAATGCAGAAAAACAATTTGGTAATATCGATATTTTAGTATGTAATGCAGGCATTACAAAAGATAATCTGGCACTTAGAATTAAAGATGAAGACTGGGACATAGTCATTAAAATGAACCTAACCTCAACTTTCAAATTAAACAGAGCAGCTATTAAATCTATGGTGAAAAGAAGGTACGGCAAAATTATTAACATTTCATCTGTGATTGGCTTAAGTGGAAACGCCGGTCAGTCTAATTATGCCGCAAGTAAAGCTGGGATAATTGCAATGTCAAAATCAATCGCAAAAGAGGTTGCATCCAGAGGCATAACAATCAATTGCGTTGCTCCAGGCTATATCGATACCCCTATGACAGAAGTTTTAGGTGATGACATAAAAAATTCTATAATTGCACATATTCCTACAGGTAGGATTGGAACACCTCAAGACGTGGCAAATGCAGTCTTATTCCTTGCATCTGATGAAAGCTCATACATCACTGGTCATACCCTAAGCGTTAACGGTGGAATGCTAATGCAATAATGCTACAAGATGTTTATGAAAAAAATATCTCAGCTAATGGGTATAAAAAAGATGCAAATCAATTGGCATTAATTAATTTACTTGCTGATTATAGCTCCCAAATTGAAGATTCAGAAAATTTCATCAGTAGGCTATTTAACAGAAAAAAATCCAAAAAACATGGTGTTTATTTATGGGGAAAAGTTGGGAGAGGAAAAACTTTCATCCTCAATATGTTTTATAATAATCTAAAAATTAATAATAAATTCAGGCAACATTTTCACGAATTTATATTGGATTGCCATGAAAAAATAAACAATCTAAATCAGCAAAAAAATGTTGATGATAAAGTCACTAGAATTGCCAAAGATATTTCACAAAAATTTAAAATTCTATATTTAGATGAGTTTCAAATAAATAATATTGCAGATGCAATGCTACTATCAAAAATTTTCACAGAATTAATTGCCAATGGTGCTTATATATTTTTCACATCAAATTTCAGGCCTGAAGAAATTTATAAACATGGGCTTAAGAGAGAATACATATACCCCTTCATTGAGTTAATTAAGGAAAAAATTGAGATTTTTAATCTAGATACCGAGGTAGATTTCAGAAAGGAAAAACTAAAAGAATTTAAATTATTCATGCATCCTTATAATGAACAAAAATTTCAATCACTAATCGATAATTTCTTAGATGTTAAAGATTATATACAAACAAAAATTCAAATATCAGAAAATAGATATTTATACATCAACAGAAGTGCTGGCAAAATTGCAAGATTTACATTTAATGAATTATGCGTAGAAAATTTAGGATCAAGTGATTATATAGCTTTATGTAAGCATTTTACCATATTAATAATCGAAAATATTCCGCAGTTAAAATTTGATAATCACAATGAAGCATTAAGATTTATTACTTTGATCGATTGTATGTATGATAATAAAATCATTGGTATCTTTTCTGCTGAAACCAAATTAGATATGCTATATATTGGAAAAATCCACAGAGCTGAATTTGATAGGACCATTTCCAGGATATATGAAATGCAATCCAATGAATATCTAGACAACTCTTTATTATATGCGCGATAATCAATTTATACTAATCAGCGCTATAAATAACTGACCATAAGTCAATTCGCTTTACTGGAGTCAATATAAAAAAGAACTGCCTTAAAGAAAGCAGTTCTAATAATCTTAGACAAATATCTGTACGATATTATATGGATTGAATCAATTGTAACAAATGATGTGGAGTTTGAATCAACTTAGCTTCAGCCGCAATCGCTGCAGTCAATTTAGCTTGCTCTTGAGAGAAGTCCTGACTTCATGCACTTTGAGAGAAGTGTATAGAGGTAGGTGAGGAAAAAGGAGGAGAAAATTTTAAAGTCGCTGAGTAGTGCCTAAGCTAAATATTAGTTGACATTATATTATTTACTGGTAA
>NZ_JAJBJD010000088.1 GCF_021811875.1 Candidatus Bandiella numerosa
GATACTACCTCGCCTTTTTCTTTTTTTCTTACTATTATTTCAAAATCCATTTGATACCTGTATTGTTTTAGGTCAAAGGTTAGCACTTTTCCTATTTATACGCTATCTAATATTTATGCTTCCATTTTTGAAAGGTAATCGACTTAATGGGTGCTTATCTAGTAGTAGCTTTTTCGTCTTAGAATCTGATACTTTAGTATAAATTTGGGTTGACGATATATCAGAATGTCCCAACAGTTCTTGCACAATTCTTAAGTTAGCACCATTGTCTAACATATGAGTTGCGAAGGAATGTCTAATTTTATGTGGGGAAATAATTGAGGGATCAATATTAGACTTTATAGCAATTTCTTTAAGAATTTGACCAAATCTTTGCCTAGAAATATGAATAATTTTTTTATTTTTTGAAATAGATGGAAATACCCAATTTACCTTTATTCCAGCAGATAAAAATTTATTTCTAATGTTTAAATAATTTTTCAATGCTTTGCATGCTTTTTGGTTTAATATGACTGCTCTTTCTTTTTGTCCCTTTCCCTTCACTATTAAAAGATTTACTTCTGAATCACTAGAAAAACCTTCTAATGATTTCATTTCTAATGCAACTAATTCGGAAATTCTCATACCTGTTGAGTATAATATCTCAAGCATTGCGTAATCTCTTAGACCCTCCTTGGTAACATCATTGTATGCTGTTTCTATTAATTGACTCAATATATTTTTGGAAAGTGCTTTTGGGACAGATTCTGGCCTTATAGGCATAATGATGTTTAATGTGGGATTTTCTTTAAATATTCCATCAGATACCAAAAAAGAAAAAAACTGCCTTAAAGCAGAAATTTTTCTACCTATAGTTTTAGCTCCTAAATTCTTTTTGCTCAACTTTGCTATAAAATCCTTTACTATGAAGGGAGTAACTTTTTCTAGTGCTATATGGTTTAATTCTAGATAATCAAATAAATCTTTGATATCTTTTTTGTAGGATAATATTGTATTTTCTGTTGCTCCTCTTTCAGCAATAAGCATTTCGAAGAAATACTCCATATAATTTATCATATAATTTTTTTTAGTCATTGGTCATTTATAATGCTGAATATCTCTAATAAAATTAATAAATCATTGATTTATACATTGACTTATATTGTTTTATAAAAAAATAAGATTTAACTATACATAAGTCAAAGTGAGATATTAATTTATACTAGAGTCCTCTACTATCTTTCTCAATAAATATTGCATGTTATGAACAAATATGCAAACTAACATATAATTAATTAATATTTTTATACATAATGAAATTACTTATAGTTGAATCTCCTGCAAAAGCAAAAACTTTAGAGAAATATTTGGGTAAAGACTACAAAGTAATTTCTTCATATGGTCATGTAAGGAGTTTGCCATCTGTCAAAGATGCGGTAGAACCAGAGAATAATTTTAAAATTACATATAAAGTGCTTGAAAAGGCAAAAGATACAATAAAAAAACTTTCTGAAAATTTTAAAAAGGCGGACGCTATTTTTCTAGCGACTGACCCCGATAGAGAAGGAGAAGCAATTTCGTGGCATGTTTTAGAGACGATGAAAAGTAAAAAATCTATTAATAAGGGCGTAGAGATAAAAAGAATTGTATTTCATGAAATAACAAAAAATGCTGTGATAAATGCTATAAAAAATCCAAGAAAGTTAGATGATAATTTAGTGCGCGCACAACAGGCGAGGCAGGCACTAGATTATTTAGTTGGGTTTACTTTATCTCCTGTTTTATGGAGAAAATTACCGGGCAGTAGATCTGCAGGAAGAGTGCAATCAGTTGCTCTAAAGCTACTATGTGAAAGAGAAAATGAAAGAGATAAATTTAGGGAGCAAGAATATTGGTCAATAGATTCTATATTTCAAAATGAGGACAAAGTTAATTTTGATTCTCAACTTCATATCTACGATGGTAAAAAAATTGAAAAACTTGGTATAACAAATGAGAAGTATGCTGAGGAAATAGTAAAAAATGTTGAAAAGCTGAAATATGCAGTTTCTTCTATTAAAACTAAGGAGATGAGCAGAAAGCCTACAGCTCCATTTATTACTTCAACTTTAATACAAGAGGCTTCCAGAAAATTAAATTTTACTGCACAAAAAACAATGTTGGTTGCGCAAAAGCTTTATGAAGGCATTCAAATTAACGGTGAAGTTGAAGGTTTAATCACCTACATGAGAACGGATGGTGTTACAATATCGAATGAAGCTATTAAGAATATTGTTTCCCATATAAAAAATCATTATGGTCCAAATTATTTGCCTTCAACTCCTATTATTTATAAATCAAAATCTAAAAATGCTCAGGAAGCTCATGAGGCAATTAGGCCAACTAGTTTTCAAAATACTCCTAATGATATAAAAGAATTTTTGGATAATGATCAATACAGATTATATGAACTAATTTGGAAGAGAACGATTGCAAGCCAAATGGCTAATGCCAAATTAGAATCTGTTACTGTAGAAATATCATCTCAAAATAGTAAACATATATTCAAATCTGTAGGTTCCACTCTTGTATTTGATGGGTTTTATAAAGTATACAAAGAAGGTCAAGATAATGAACAAGATGAAAGCAGAAATAGAATTCCAAAACTTAAAGCTGGAGATAATGTAGTACTTAATAAAGTTACTCCTAATCAGCATTTTACACAGTCTCCGCCTAGATACACTGAAGCAAGCCTTGTAAAGAGAATGGAGGAATTAGGAATAGGTAGACCTTCTACATACCCTAAAATCATTTCGATATTAATCGAAAGGGAATACGCTAAAATCATGCAAAAAAGCTTTATACCAGAATCTAAAGGAAGGCTTGTCGATGCTTTTCTCAATAAATTTTTTAACAAGTATATAGATTATGATTTCACAGCAAATTTGGAAAATGAATTAGACGATATAGCAAATGGAAAAAAAGACTGGAAGGAAGTATTGGCAAATTTTTGGTCCCTATTTAAAAGTACATCCAATGAGGTTTTAGAAATAAAAAATATGGATGTAATTAATGAAGTTGAAAATTTGTTAGTAGATTATATTTTTAAATCTGATGGTGCTGAGGATATTGAAAATTTAAGAAAATGTAGCAAATGTAAAGATGGAAAATTAGGGCTAAGAACAGGAAAATTTGGAGCATTTATAGGTTGCTCAAACTACCCAGAATGTAATAACAAAAAAATGTTATTTGGAGATGAGCCTCTAGATGATGCAAGTAGTAATGAGAAAATTTTAGGAATAGATGCAAAAACTCAAGTGAATATATTACTCAAAAAAGGTCCATACGGATTTTATTTAGAGAAGGAAGAGGATGGTAAAAAAAAGCGTGCATCACTTCCTGCAAAATATCCGCATGAGGATATTGGTTTAGAATTTGCATCCAATTTGCTAAATTTACCAAAAGTTATAGGAAAGCACCCATCTATCAATGAGGATATATTTGTAAAAATTGGCAGATATGGTCCATATTTAGAATGTAATAAAAAATTCTATGCTTTGAAAAATATCGATAAAATTGATATTAATTTGAGCGAAGCAACAACGCTTATTGATAATTACAAGCCTAAAGTTACAAAAAGAAAGAAAAAGGAGTAATGGCAGTTATTTTACCTTATAAAAATAAATTTCCCAAAATAGCAAAGGACGCATTCATTGCAGAGAATGCAGTAATCATAGGAGATGTAGAAATTGATAGTAAATCAAGTATTTGGTATAATTGCGTTATAAGGGGTGATGTTAATTATATAAGGATTGGAAAAGAAACTAACATTCAAGATGGAACAATAATTCACGTTGGAACTAATAATGGGCCGACAATAATTGGCGATGGTGTGACAATAGGTCATAAGGCTTTAATTCATGCTTGTACAATTTGTGATTATTCATTTATTGGTATGAATTCTACCATTATGGACTATGCGCAAGTTAAATCCTACTCTATGGTTGCAGCGGGAGCTCTAGTCACTAATAGTAAAATAGTAGAGATAAATGAGCTATGGGCAGGGGTTCCAGCAAAATTTTTACGACAATTAAAGGAAGAAGAAACAGAATATATAAATATTTCTAAGGAAAGATATGTTGCTCTAGCAAAAGAATATAAATGTTGATTTTATTTACTTCGTATTATTTAGTCTCAGTCATAGCTTTATGTAATTATGACCGGATCTTTAGATTTATTTTTCAACTGACCTGTATTGCTTTTGCTTTTTTGTATATCCTTTGTCTCCAGGGCACAGTCAAGTTAAAAATAGAATAAAATTCTGATATTGAATAAAAGATTATAAAATTGTAGGATTTAAAAAAATAAATATCAAAAAAGATGAAGGGCACACCGGCACCGTCAAGTTAATGGAAATATGGCCGCAACACAACCCTGACCCTTAAATTTTAGGCAGCAGCTATCTCTTGGATAGCTTCATCCCAAATAAATTTAGCTTTTTGAAAATTCTCTCTTTGGAT
>NZ_JAJBJD010000089.1 GCF_021811875.1 Candidatus Bandiella numerosa
ATACTACCTCGCCTTTTTCTTTTTTTCTTACTATTATTTCAAAATCCATTTGATACCTGTATTGTTTTAGGTCAAAGGTTAGCACTTTTCCTATTTATACGCTATCTAATATTTATGCTTCCTCTTTTCATTCTATCATATATGTTTCTTTCTGCCTATTATGCAATGGTCTTAATTAATAAAAAAGTAGATATGAAAATAATAGAAACAATAAAACAAATACATAAAGCGTCTAAAGGCACATATGGGTATAGAAGGGTTCATGCTGAACTAAAAGAAAATGTAGGATTTATAAATCATAAGAAGGTGGCTAGGCTGATGAGAGAAAATGAAATATTTTCTACAAGAAGGATCAAATTTAAAATAACAACAAAAGCAGCAAAAAGACTTATGAAAATAGATAATTTATTAAAAAGAAATTTTACAGTAGAAGCGCCAAATAAGGTATGGGTATCAGATATAACGTATATTAACACAAAAGAAGGATGGATGTATTTATGTGTAATAATAGATTTATATTCTAGAAAGATAGTAGGATGGCACTGCAGCAGTAGATTAAGTAATGATTTGGTAATTCATAGCTTTATGAAGGCATATTGGAATAGAAAGCCAGGCAAGGATTTGATTTTTCATTCTGATAGAGGATCACAGTATACCTCAAATGATTTTATCAAAGTATTAAAAAACTTAAATGTTAGACAAAGTTTATCTAAAAATGTTGCTTAACTTTGACTCCTTGTTTTGGGGGTCACTTCACAGCTATACTTTAACGTTTGGCAAATCTTTTATACATCGGCTTATAGTCAATATAAAGTGCGTTGCTGATTTTAGGGTCATTATGATCTACTGGTGCGACACCTAATATAGGAGCAATTTTAGATATTATACTTGAGACTACCGGCGCAGCAACCATACCGCCTGTTGCAAAACCATGATTAACACTATTTTGTTTTGGTTCATCAATAAGAATTAAAACTGTATATTTTGGGTCATTTATAGGAAATGCTGCTGCACATAATGCTATATTTATTTTTTTGCTATATCTGCCATTTATAATTTTTTCCGCTGTTCCAGTTTTTGCTCCTACTAAATATTCATCTACATTAGCTTGTTTTGCAAAGCCATTTGTTGCAGTTAATCTCAAGATTTTATTCATTAACAATGAGGTTTGAGGTTTAAATACTTGTATTCCATTATCTTGGTTATTTTTATCCTTTATTATGGTAGCCTTTCTAAGAATTCCCTTATTTACTATGGCTGAAAAAGTTTGAATTAGATGGATTGGAGTTATAGATATGCCATGTCCAAAACTCATTGTAATTGAAGTAAGTTCTTTCCACCTTCTATCAGTTGGAAATATTGGGTTAGATTTTTCTGGAACTTCAACATTAATTTTCGTTAGCAATCCTAATTTTTTAAAATATTCCTTTTGCTTTGAAATGCCAACTTCTTTAATGATATGAGAAACCCCAATATTTGATGAGTACATTAAAATTTCAGGAATTGATAAAATTCCACCTTTACCTCTATAATCTCCAATTTTATAACTACCAATTTTGATAGGCGTGGATACATCAAATGAATCTGTTAGGTTAATTTTACCAGAATCTATGCCCATGGCTAGAGTTATAGGTTTTAATACTGAACCCATTTCATATACGCCTAGAGTTGCCTGGTTAAATAATTTTTTATTTGAAATTTCTTTAATATCATACGGATTAAAATCTGGCAAACTAACGGAACTAATTAGTTCTCCTGTGTTTACGTCCATTATTATGGCAGTACCACCAATTGCATCATGTAATTTTATCGCATCACTTAGTTCTTGTTTCACAGCATATTGCACCCTTGCATCTAGGCTTGTTTGAATATTTGTTTTTGTCGAGTTATTTAAATCAGTATTAAAAGATGATTCTATACCTGATACACCATTATTATCTATGTCTACGAGCCCCACCAAATGTGAAAATAAATTTCCATGAGGATAAATTCTTTTTTGATCGTCTATAAAATGTAGACCTGGAATTCCTAAGTTATGCAATTTCTGTTGTTCTAACGGTGTTAAATGACGTTTCAGCCATACAAAATGGGTATTTTTTACAAGCTTGTCTTCTAACTCGGTAATGTTTATATCAATAACTTTTGAGATGGTTTTTAGTGATTCAACTGAGTAAGTAAAATGTTTAGGGTATATGTATGCTGATGCTGTAGGCAGTGTTGATGCTAAAATGATTCCATTTCTATCAACAATATTATTTCTGATGCTTGCTTTGGTTTCAACAGCATGAGTATTTTGTAAGTCACTATAGCTAAAGATAGATAAATCAAAAATTCTTAATATCAGTGTAAGTAATATTATGAATGTACTGAAAAATACTATTTGTACTCGTCTATGACTTGTTTTAATAACGTCGCAATCAGATTTTTCATTTATGTATATTATTTTTATACTACTCATTATTCATCTAATGTTTGATAATGATTTTTATCTAGACTTTTTAGATTTAGATATTTTTTTTGTAATTTGTTAATTCTTTCAGGGGTTGTTAAATATGCAAACTCAGCTTTAAGTATTTGGATATTATTCTTTTCTTGTGAAATTTGATTATTTAGCCAATTCAATTCCTTGTTTTGAATTATAACTTTTGATTTAATAAAAAATAAAGTTGATATAGCCACAATTAGCACGGTGCTATAAATCATAAATAATAGTGATATTTTTAACTTCATACCATTTTCCTTAAAGCTCTTAATTTAGCTGATCTTGCCCTTGGATTGTTTCTTATTTCTTTATAAAGAGGAGTTATAACTTTTTTATTTATTTTTTCAAAATTTTCTTTAGCGGATAAATCTGTAAAAAATTTTTTAACTATTCTATCTTCCAATGAATGAAATGAAACAACGCATATTATACCTCCTGGTGCTAGCAAAGGTGGTAATTTGCTCAAAGCTAATTCTATGTTTTCTAATTCATTATTGACTGCAATTCTGAGTGCCTGAAAGGTTTTTGTTGCAAAGTGAAGTTTGTCACTATACCTCTTTATTCCAATTGCCTCCACTAATTCAGAGGTGGATTTTATTTTTTCTTTTTGCCTAAATTTTACGATATTCTTAGCAATTATGCGTGATTTCCTCTCCCCTCCAAGTTCATATATTAGATTGGCTAGTTCCTCTTCATATAACGAATTTATTAAATTTGTTGCAGAGGTGGGTAATGAATTATCCATTCTCATATCTAAAGGTCCATCACCACTAAAGGAAAATCCCCTCTCTCTGTTGTCTAATTGCATTGATGAAACTCCTAGGTCAAAAATGATTCCATCAATTTTGCTAATATTTAGCTCTTTTAGAATTATATCAATGTCTTTAAAATTTTTATTTATAAAATTGAATCTATCTTTGTAGGTATTTTTGAAATTATTAGCATATACTTCAGTGTTTTGGTCGCAATCTATACCAATAACTTTGCAACAGGCTTTTTCTAATATTGTTTTACTATAACCACCAGCTCCAAAGGTTGCATCAACATATGTTTTGTCATTTGTTGGGTTTAATACCTCAATGACCTCATTTAATAGCACTGGTATATGATCAAGTTTTTCCATGTTTTTATTCTACTTCTTTTATTTTTGGAGACGAAAAAGAGGTCTCCTTCGCAATTTGTCTTGCTTTTTTATAATAAGTATTAAATTTATCCTTGTCCCAAATTTCAAATGTTAAGCCTTTTCCAACAAAAAATACTTTTTTATTGAATTTTGCAAAATTAACTAATCTTTCTGGGAGTGATACTCTGCCTTTTGAATCTAGTTGCATAGGAACACAATCAGCAAGAACTGCAGTGGCAATTGCATCTCTTTTGTCTGAAAATAACTCCATACCTTCTAAAAAATTTTGTAATTTATTTATTCTTTCAAAAGTACACACTTCAATGCACTCATTAATAAAGGAACTATATGCATAAATCTCCCTGCTAGCTTTATATTCCAAGATATTTCTAAAGCTTGCTGGGATAGAAATTCTATTTTTGTCATCTATTTTACCCTCATAGGTTGAAAGAAAAATAGTACTACCGTTGTTCATTTATTTAAAAATACAAGTAAAAACTTTAGGCTATACCTTACCTCTTTATTATATAGCATAATTTTAGGGGATATAATAGTATTATTTTGGGATATTTTGGGATAAAAAGGGAAAATTTTGTTTTTGGCTTAAAAATTGCTTATTACTAGATTTTACGGTCGTTTTATGATTTACGTTGTAGTAAATATAAAATGGGTGGCACTGAAATACATCAATAAAGATGAAGTAATGGATGAATAAATTAGAAGAATAAATGATAAATGTGCGCCGTGCATGATGTAAGAGTAGAGGGTTCAAGTCCCTCATGGGCTGATATAGAGCTGTCCATTAGCTGAGGCAAGGTTAACTTCGTGAGGAGTTGGCGGAAGGAAGCTGACGGCAAAGT
>NZ_JAJBJD010000090.1 GCF_021811875.1 Candidatus Bandiella numerosa
AAAGATTTCATTCTAGCATTGGCTATAAAAAGCCCATGAATGTTTATTTAGAGGCATTGAAAAATGCTGCTTAATAATAGGAAGCAAAATTCTCAAAATTTTGTCTTGATTTTTCAGTCCACTATAGTATAGCGTAAAACAAAAAATTGTGGCAATCACGTTATTTAAAAAAGGCCTTAGCTTAAGGAGTATAGCTGAAGTAATAGGAGCTAACAATGTCATTGTATTATACTGGATAAATTTAACTCTCAGTTATAGATGCGACAGAGCCAGAAAAGCTACCTGCGGTATTTATGCAACAAAGTCATGTTACTATAATTATCATTATTTACAAGCTATATGAGACACTATATATACGCCTTATTTATAATATTGATAAATAATCAAATTGCCAAAGCTTCAATGCGCGATATAGATTTGACATATGAGTTTAATTTCAATAATAAAACTAGTTTGCAAGAAATTAATAAAATAAGGGCTAAAAATAAGTATGAGTTAACAGCGGGCAAAAATGTAACGGAGGCGGCATTAAAAATCCCAATAAACAATAAATATTGGCTTTCCATATCAGCAGGTAGGAATTTTTCCAGCAGGCATTATAGTACAACTTCAGATATAGATATTGCAGAATACTTTCCATCTCATTATATCTCTAAAAAATATAAAGTACTAGCTTATTACACTATGTGCATAGTATCAAATATAACTAAAAAAGAAAACCCATGGATTTTAAATGATCATTATATACTAACAAAACCAATTTGTGATATGGCAGTAGATAGGTATATTTTCGCAGATAGATTAAAAAGATATAATAAAGGGTCTAAACTACTCACAACCACTCAGTCTTTCGTTTCTTATATTGCTGATTATAGACTGGGATTGGATTTGGAAATACCTATAGCCAAAATACTAGTTACTAATAAATTGTACCAAGTGCAATTTAATCCATATGTTCTGATAGGCAGCTCTATATCCTATAGTATAGAGAGTGTTTATAAGGTAGATCAAAAAAGAGAATTAGTAAATAAAGAAAAAAGATATGGACTCGGAATCAAATACGGATTAGGCGTAGAATTTACTGTAAATGAAAATACAAGTATAGATCTTAAATTATGTAGATTTAATACAAAAGGGGGAGCCATAGCTAACTTAATGGCTGGCATTTCTTTCTCTTATTAGACTTAGCTCAGATATTAATGACTATAAGTCTTCTGTAAAGTAAGGTTCACATATTAGCCATTGCTCGTATCCTATTTCTTCTTTTATATCAGATTTATCAAGCTGAGATTGATTATAATACTCGCATGAAAGGTATAAATCCAATTCTACCTCTAGGCCGTCTATTGCAGTATTGCCATTATATAGTCTAGCTATATATTCAAATCTTGGGCAATTAGAATAAGTAACCTCCTCATTTCTTGAGACGCCATTTAGCACCGAATCTAGTGAGTAATGAAATTTTTGTTCGCAACCTTTGAGGTTAGCCGAGTACTGAGAAAAGTGATCAAAATATTGCCTTATTAAGGCTAAGTTTTTTTGTTCAAATGCAAGATCTATTAAATCATACCCAATCGAGTTATAGCATTCCCGTCCATTAATAGATGTGGAAAAGGCAACGTTTATACTTTCAAAATATTTATCAGACACAGTTGAAATCTCACGCGCCTCTAAAGGAAAGGACTTTTTAAAATTAATAACGATTTTTAGTAACTCTTTTAAAAACTTGCACGAATATTCTTTATATTGCATGATACTGTATGGTGAGTATTCAATAGAGTTATCAAAATTGAGACTGGTAATATTTGTTAGTTTTGAAAATAACTCTTCGTTTCTTTTGTAAAAATAATCAATCGATAAGAAAGATCTGTCTTCAGTAAATTTAACAACTTCTGAGCAATAAAACCACCCGCATTCTATGACCGTTTTAACCTGATCCTTCTTGAGAGCGTTATTATAGGAGTTTATTACATAAATATCTTCTTTGGAGAATTGCTCCTTTTCTATATCATCGATTTTTGATTGGTAGTCTTTTAGTTTATCTGGATGATATAAAGTTAAATACTTTCTAGTAAACGCAGAAACATCTTTAAGATTCGCAGTGTCTTTTGGTAAGAGCTTATTTAACTCAGCATTATTAACTATATATTTTTTTTGCAAAACCTTTTCATAACTTTCTTTTATATCTTTCTTCGGGCCTATATAACTACTTTGACCTAACGATCTGTCAGATTCAAAATTCAATTTATCTTTGATGTTTGAATTAATATCATTTATTATAACTTTTGCATAAAGCAATCTAGATGATAGGTATACATCAAAAATCTCATCTAAGGCTGATGATAATGTAATCCTCTCAATTCCTAAATCTATGCCATAAAGTATATTATGATATAAATAGTAATGTTTTATACAACTATCTTTCTCAAAAAAAGACAGCATCTTATCAAAAGAAAAAAATGAATCATCGATCACTATATTTTGATGAATAAGATGGTAATTGACACACAAAGCGACTGGCGTTTCATCTCCCAGATCTTTTAGAATAGAAGTAAAGATCTTTTCATCGAAGCAAATGCTGTTATAGGTGTAAAGCAAGTACCTTGCCTTTGTTAATTCTGAATAGCTTGAGCCATATTGAAGATATTTGCAGCCCTTCAGTACATCCTCTTCTGTCTTTGCTTTAGCTATGTGTATAACACCCAATTGAGAAGCAGAATAAGAATTCCCATTTATAGAGTAGGAGCGTTGATACCAATTATCAGCATCGTCTAATAAAGTAGAAAAAAAATAGAAATCGCCGCATAGAGTATATAATTTCGCGAACTGTGCATCATTTTTTTTAAAAACATCATACTTTAGGTTGCAATATTTATCTCCTTCAGCATTTATCAGTGCACTGAATCCAAGCAATAAATCCTTAGTTTTATCAGATTTTGTTAAATTAACGCAAAAAGAATAGTAATCGCGTTCTGATATCACTTCACTTAGTCTACATAAATTATACGAAATGTTAAAAAATGAAGGGGCGTCTACATTTTTTATTTCATCAAAATCCAATAATTTTACTAATACACTAGATAGGCTTAAGCAATCTTCATTTAATACTACATTACTGTCAGTACTTTTAATTACGAACATTGAATCAACAATGTTTTGTAACAACTTATCCGTTGCCTTAACGCTTTTTAAAGAATAATCTTTAGGGACAAATGCCTTAGAATCTTTATATTTTTTACAATTAACGATGCTCGATACCATTTTATAGATCTTCTATTGTTAGTTCGGTATAATTACCACATATTTCTGGATGCACATTAATCCACTGCATGATAGCATAGCAGTTTTTGTAATTCATCGGCGCATTTGCGTTAACAACAACGTTATTATGTTGGATACAGACCATCGCTTGTGTATAAGGCTCGCTGTCTCGAATGGTTTCACACATAGATCCCTCATCTCTTATATCTCGATTTAGCAACAATTTTATACCATTCATATAATCATCTAAGGCTTTAAAAGTGTCTTTTATGGGGGTCTTAATAGCAGAACTATCTTCTTTATAAAAATCTAGCTGCTTTGCTTGGCCATTAACGTACGCAGAAATTTGAAAATATTTTGAGATATTGGCCATAGAATAAGCCGAATACGACTTTTTCCCAATAGAGAAAAAAAGTCCAGGGTTTTGTTCAAATTTAAAATTTTCATTTTTTATCGCCAAGTATTGAAAAAATATGTGCATAATGTTATAGTACTTATCCGAATGAGAGCATGAAAGTGGCTTTTGGTCAGGATTATCTGCGTTATGGCCATATATTATGTTCTCATTAAACTTAACATCAAAATCTTGCTTGCCACTTTGAAAAAGTAGCGTAGATCTCTCGTGAAAATGCTTAAGGTCTGTGTAAAATTTATTAATTAAATAATCGTAGCCGTTACTAACAGCATTATATTCGTTATTCAGTTCTTGGCTTGTGCACAATTCCATGAATTGATCATGCTTAGGCAAAGCCTGTAACTCAGATGTAGATATAATTTTACCGTAAGATTCAATATATTTTTCAATTTCAAGAGAATGTGCTTTTTGAGGCGTTAGTTCAGAACTTTTCATAGCTTAAATCGTGTTTATACAATTTTATATGATAGTATAAAAAGCGGCGATTAATGTCAACAGAACTTTGGGCACAGTCAAATTAAGTTTCATTAAATAAAGGCCGTTGCATAAATGCAAAGCAAGGAAGATATGCAATAAATGGATTTAAAAAATTAGATTCATATAAAGAAGAACGATAAGTTTGGTATAAAAGCTGATAGAATAATAGGAATTCAAG
>NZ_JAJBJD010000091.1 GCF_021811875.1 Candidatus Bandiella numerosa
GATTAAATCTATGATATTGCCATATCGCCTGTCCTATTATCATCATTGGATATCTATGTCTGTTTGGTGTGCCCTTCATCTTTTTTGATATTTATTTTTTTAAATCCTACAATTTTATAATCTTTTACTCAATATCAGAATTTTATTCTATTTTTAACTTGACTGTGCCTTTGTATTTTATTTGAAAAAACTAAACAGATGTTTGATTCATGGGCAAAAAACCTATTTTCATATGCACTGCAACCCCTTTTTGTATATACTTCTATTATAATTTTGAACTATATAATTACAATTTTGATTTATTATATTTTCAATTTCACTGCCTGCTCAACTTGCTTATTAAGAGTGGACTTAGGCACTTTATATAATGAATGTTGGATTTCTGGTTACAATAGCATGCTAGACATTCACTCGCCACCAGATGAATCTGGTACTGTAAGTGTTTATTCAGCATTTGCAGTTTATGCCATGACATTTATTGGTGGCTTAGTCATTTATTTAGTTGCTAAGGGAATGTCAGAATTTTCCTCTTATATGTCTGGAATTGCATCTTGGATAGCAACTGGCGACCCAATGAGGCATATGAGTATTGGAGCTGTGGCAGATAATACATCTCAATTCGTAGAAGCAAAAGCTAAGCAAGCTGCAATAGCTGTAGCAACGGCAGCTGTGGCGGTGGCAACAGCTGGAGCAGGAATGGCAGCTGGGGCTGCAGGTGCTGGTGCTGGCCCGGCGCTGGAGTTACAGGTGGCACTGGTGCCGGAGTTACAGGTGGTACTGGTGAAGTTACAGGTGGCACTGGTGGAGTTACAGGTGGTACTGGTGGAGTTACACGTGGCACTGCTTCAAAAGTATCTGAGAAAATTGCAGAAAGTCTTAAAGATAAGTTAAAAGAGAAAGCAATTGATCATTTAACGAAAGATGATGACGACGATTAAATTACTAAAAAAATTAAATGTAATAATTATCTTGCAAAACTTTTGTTCTTGTTTTATTTTTCGCTTAGAAGCATTAATGGGGGCGGAATATTTGCTAAATTGGTCAGGTCTGAAAAGAAGCAGCCATAGCTTAGATTTTTGGGTCTCATTTTGCTTCTTCTGATTTTTATACTCAACTCCATAATAGAAGAAAATTGCTAAAATTAATCCAAGCTCTAGAGTAAATGTTAAATAATCACCAATATATTAAGATCAATTTAGGAAACATTAAGAAAAATTACTTAAAACTCAAATCCACTATAAATTCAAAAAAAACAATATGTTCTGCAGTAGTCAAGGCAAATGCTTATGGATTAGGCATAATTCAAATAACTCAAGCATTAGATGATGTAGGTTGTAAGGATTTTTGGGTCATAAATTTAGAAGAAGCATACTTGGTTAAGAATAACTCTCAAAAATCGAGAATTTACATCTTCCAAGGTGTAAATAGTAAGGAAGAGTTAGCTATTATCGAAGAGAATAACTTTATACCGGTAATAAGTGATAAAACACAGTTAGAGCTAATTAATCTTCATTCAAAAAAGAGACTAAATATTATTTTAAATTTTGACACAGGAATTGGTCGTGATGGGTTTCAAATTGAGGAAATTGAATCATTAAATTTGACAAAATGTGAGATTCTTTTTGTGATGAGTCATTTATCATGCTCTGAACAAAAAGGCCATTTTTTAAATATTAAACAACTACAAGATTTTAACTTTCTAAAAAAATTTTTTCCCGATTCAAAATTTACCTTTGCAAACTCAAGTGGTATATTTTTAGGTTCTGAATATCACTTTGATATGGTACGACCTGGAGGGGCATTATATGGGGTCAATGTATCCAAAGATAAAAATTCCCAAATGCTAAACGTTGTAGAATTTTATGCAAGTGTATTAAATAGAAAGATATTTTATAAAAATCAATATATTGGTTATAATGCCACATATGAAGTAAAAAAGGGTGATAAGATATTAATTTTAAATGTAGGTTACTCTGATGGGTATAAAAGAATTTTAAGTAATCAGTCTACAGTTTATGCCAAAGGCTTTATTTTGCCAGTTATTGGCATTGTCAGTATGAATATGATTGCAATAGATGCCAACCAGTTACCTGAATCTATCTTTATGGAAATAAAAAGTGTTGAATTAATTGGTGAAAAAATTACTATAGCTGAAATTGCAAAATTAGCAAATACAGATCAAAGAGAGATATTGACAAGCCTATCAACTAGTTGCAGAAAAATTTATACATTATGATATGAGCAAATTAAAATACGTTCAAACACTAGGTGTAATTACCTTAAATTTTTTAGAAGGCATAGGAAGATTGGTTATATTTCTTTTTGACATATTAAGCAAATTCTTTATGGCTCCTGTCTATGTAAAAAAAATATTTCATCAATTAGTTATAATTGGTTTTTATTCATTATCAGTAATTGGACTTACTGCAATATTCACAGGAGCAGTTTTAGCCTTACAAACCTATACTGGCTTCTCAAGAATGCATGCTGAAAGCTCAATAGCTTCTATTATCGTGATATCCATAACAAGAGAATTAGGGCCTGTATTAGCAGGATTAATGCTAGCAGGTAGAGTAGCAGGATCTGTAGCTGCTGAAATAGGGGCCATGAAAATCTCTGAACAAGTTGATGCATTATATACGCTCAATACCGACCCAATCAAATTTTTAATAATTCCAAAAATAATAGCAGGAACCATAGTTCTTCCTATGTTAGTTTTGATTTCTGATATTATCGGTATATTTGGAGGTTATTTGATAGCAATATATAAAATTGGATTTGAATACCATTCATACATCAATAGTACCATAAAATTCTTGGAGTATCAGGATGTGATATCTGGTTTAATCAAAGCAGCTGTTTTTGGTTTCATAGTAACCTTTATAGGTTGTTTTTATGGGTTCAAAACTTCAGGAGGAGCAAGTGGCGTTGGCATTTCTGCTACACAATCTGTAGTAACTTCATCTATTTTGATTTTGCTTTCCAATTATATAATAACAGGGTTACTATTCGTGAAATAAGGATGTCTAGAAACAATTTAATATCAATTAATAATCTCAGTAAAAGTTTTGATACAAAGCAAGTATTGAAAAACATAAATTTTAATGTGGTCAAAGGTGAGTCATTTATTATTATTGGAGGTTCAGGTAGCGGTAAATCTGTACTTCTCAAATGTATCGCAGGATTATTAGATCCTGATGATGGAAGTGAGGTGGTGATAGATAACGAATATGTGACACATACCCATATTATTCAGAGACAAAAATTTTTAAAAAAATTTAGTATGCTTTTTCAAGGCAATGCATTGTTTGACAGCTTACCAATTTGGCATAATATTTGTTTTAGCTTGATTAATTCTGGTATTTTAAATACAGAAAAAGCCAAAGAGCATGCAATAGAAATGTTATATTTAGTTGGATTAAAAGAAGAAATTTTAGAATTATATCCATCTAATTTATCAGGCGGAATGCAAAAAAGAGTCGCAATAGCAAGAGCAATAGCGACAAATCCAGAAATAATGTTTTTAGATGAACCAACCTCTGGCCTTGACACTGTTATGTCTGCAGCTATTACAAATTTGATTAAAAACATCAGTAAAAAATTAAAATCAACAACTATCACCATAACACACGATGTAAAAGTTATGGAAAAACTAGCAGATAGAGTTGCCTTGTTAAAGGAGGGGGAGGTTTTCTGGGTAGATAATCTTAAAAATACTGTGGAAAGTGAAGATGAATATGTTAAATTGTTTTTAAATAAGTAAAATTTAGTTTTAATGGAAACTTCTTTGTATCTAAAGTCTTTTTTTATACTAATATTGCTTATAAGTCTTATTGGGGTAATTATGGTATTAATAAAATTTTTAAAAAATAAAAATTTATTAGGAAATTATTTTGCAGCAGATAATAATTTAAAGCTTGAAGAAACACTAAATATAGATCATAAAAGAAGATTAGTGATGTGTAAATTCAAGAAAAAAAGGTATTTAATTTTGCTCGGTCAACAAGATATTTTGATAGATGTCATTACTGAAGAATAGAAAGTTTATTTGTTTTACCATTTTTCTAGCAATTTTGATTGCGGTAGAATCTAACTATGCCTTTGCTCAAGGTATTAATATTGATTTGGCATTGCTAAGCAAATATAGCGTCAAAGAAGAAATGTATATACACAGATAATTCAGCCATATCAGCGGCTTTGGAGTAAGCCTTGGTTTTTCGATTGTATCTCTTGATAAAGTCTCTGAGAGAGCTATTTTGGGCCTCAATATTATAGGTGTGCTTTTTACTTTGTATCAAAAGATCATTTGGGATAACTCTTGCATATGCTT
>NZ_JAJBJD010000008.1 GCF_021811875.1 Candidatus Bandiella numerosa
AGGCGTCTTCGCTCTTACAGGATAAAACAGCGTAAAAGAAAATTTTCTATTAAAACTTTTCTAACTGCTCATGGTGTATCTCAGCAATCTAGCTGGTCACTTGCCTGCTCTAGAAAAGGTTGGTGGAGAAAATCTCTATCTCATGCTGCTCACCAGGCCCTCAATTTAAAGTATTTTGAGAGGAACAACTTATTCTCCATGTATACATCTTTTGTTAAACACAAATCTGAAACCGCCGTATGCGACATCGCTTGTACGGTGGTGTGAGAGGGAGATTCAGCAATGGATCTCTCTACTCGATTGATGCGCCTGAAACTAAGCAGGAATGTATTGACATAGTAAATGATAAAAAGAAATATTTCGAATGCGGTAAAGTTGGGACAATTAAGCTTATACAAATTATAGGAAAAAATAGTATAGAATGTACAAATGAAGGGAAGGATAAATATAAAAGGCAATTATCATATTGTTATGTAAATGGAGAAAATATTAATAGAAAGATGGTGCGAGAAGGATATGCAGTTGCATATAGTGATTATGATTTGACATTTGTTTTAGATGAGCTAGTGGCAAGGATCAAAAAAGAAGGGTTATGGAATAGTGAATTTAAAAATCCAAGTGATTGGAGAAAGAAACAAAAGGAAAATAGGAGGTGATAGAAATAATAAGGTATGCAGCTTTTAGTTTGATTAGAATCACAATTTAATTGGGATTTGTAACCAAGCTGAGCGTAGGTAATTTAAATTTGAGGATTTTAAAATAGAGTAGAGGCAGAAAAATATTTTACAAAACATTATCCATTATCCTGGTGGTGTTTACATAATAAATCATGATATCTTAAAGAAAAGAAATTTTGACTCTGATCAGTAAGAATGAGATCCATTAATGACACATCAATTTCATCAAGAGAATTGCCTAAATTAATAGCAAATTTAGTGTCTTGGCTTATATCCTGATCTATACAAGGCTTTTTCAAAAGAAATACAATATATTTGATATTTTTTATACTACATAAATCAACCACTTCTCCTATTAGTTTATATTCATTTTGATTTTGAAGTGAAGTTACTGAAATGATATCTGAATACTGATTTAAAGTAATGCAAAGAGCGAAATAATCAGTATTTTGGAATAAGTTAAAAATATGAGGTAGTGTGCTTAAAATATTAGTTTTATATGATGTAATTTTTTTAGTATTAATTTGTGACATAAATCTTCCCTATTTATAGTTGCAAATAATGTGTGATTAAATATTTTGAAAGTCAATAAATAAGTAGCTTTACCTATGATTTTATTCTGGATTAAACAACTATAGTTTACATTTGCCAATATTCAAAATGATAAGTAAGTATATATATTGATCACTGAAATTAGTGATCAATACCTCACCACTACTCCAATTTTTAAAATGATCGCTGACATAAAATACGAATATGTAGATAAATATGATAAAGCTTTTAAATGAAAAAATGTTGAAAGGGCCACTACTAGTTAGAGGAGCATGTGGTAATTGTGAAAGAAACGCTACACAAAAGTGAATTAGCTCCTCTTTTGCAACACGGTACAGCTGACATGGTAAAAATCGCACAACAAACTATTATGCAACAGTCCACTATGTCATTTGAAGAACTTACTATAAGCACCCTTATTACCTTGATATCATTAGTTATGATTCGTTTCGTATATAATCTTATTCAAAAAGCTAGGAATGAACTAAACTGAGTGATTAAAGCATTTCCTGAAAGCTCTTAAATAAGACACTGACGTATAGATTAGTACTTTTAGAGTGTAATTTGCACAGCTGATTATATTTATATTTGAAAGCCTATGATATAAATCATATATTTATATTATAAAGCCAGAATCTAATTATTGTATGGCATTACCATTACAAAATTCATTACCAAATATAGCGTCTGATAAATGGAGGAGGTATTATTATGAGTCAAGGGATAGATATTACATTGTCATTCTTCAGCAGGATTTATTTCATGAGTGGAGTATTGTTAAATGCTATGGTGGGAAAGAGAACAAGTTAGGTAACTGCGTAATAGAATCAGGATATTCTTATGAAGAAGCAATTAATAGAATCAAAGCAATTGAAAAAACAAGAAAAGCTCATAAATATATGTTAAAATGAGTTATATACGTGATAACGGTAACACGATAACAATATAATAAGGTTTGCAAACACAACAGAGGCCAACATGAATTTTGATAATGTAAAATCAGTATATGAGAGTACCAGCCAGAAAACCCATTATGATTGGGGGTTAAGAGAGTACTTACTTAGAGTATATCAATATATGGCATTTGCACTTGCTTTGACTGCGTTGATATCGATGGGAGCAGCATCATCTACAGAGTTCTTACATTTGATCCATGCTACACCATTAAAATGGATCGTAGTATTTGCACCGCTTGGGATGGCTTTTTATATGGGGAGTAGATTAATGTCAATGTCTGTGACTGGAGTGCAAACTTGTTTGATGATTTTTGCCACATTAATGGGATTATCATTATCATCAATATTTATTGTTTACACAGGAGAAAGTATTGCTAAGGTATTTTTTATAACAGCAAGTACATTTGGAGCAATGAGTATCTATGGGCACAGCACTAAAAGAGATTTAACAAATATGCGCTCATTCTTGATAATGGGGGTAATTGGGATACTTATTGCAAGTGTTGTGAATATCTTTATGCAAAGTGGAGCTATGCAATTTGTGATTTCAGTAATAGGGGTCGGAGTATTTACATTACTTACAGCATACGATGCGCAAAAAATTAAGACAATGTATTACCAAACACAGAACAATGCTGAGGTAACGCAAAAGCTTGCAATATATGGGTCACTTACGTTATATATGGACTTTATCAATTTATTTGTCTTTTTATTGCAGTTATTTGGAGTGAGAAAGAATGACTAACATTGCTATAAAGGGGATTTATGTTTTTAACAAAATTAATCAATATATTAAGGAGAATTAAAATAATGAAACAAATAGGAACTGTGAAATGGTACAACTCTGAAAAAGGATACGGCTTTATAACTCCGCACAATGGATCAAAAGATATATTCGTACATAGTTCAGCGGTAAAAGCTGCAAAGCTTAATGCTTTGGAGGATAACCAAAAAGTAGAATATGACGTAGAAGAAAAGCAAGGCAAAACCTCTGCAATTAACATAAGTAAAATAAGTTAATAATTATGGCAGGAAGTGTTAACAAAGTCATAATAGTTGGAAATGTAGGTAATCAGCCAGAAATCAGAGTAACTCAAATAAGTGGAGAAGAGATTGCAACTTTTTCACTTGCAACAAGTGAGAGATGGAAAGATAAAAACTCTGGAGAACAAAAGTAGAAGACTGATTGGCATAGAGTGGTGGTGTTTTCATCAGGGCTTGTTAGGATTATTAAGGAATACGTTCACAAAGGAAGTAAGATTTATATAGAGGGTAAATTAAGAACTAGGGAATATGAGGATGAAGCAGGCGTCAAAAGATATACAACCGAGGTAGTTTTAACCTCATATGGTGGTACATTAGTATTATTGGATTCTAAAAAAGATGGACAAGAGTTTCCTAGAATGAATGAAGGTAAAAATAACAATTTAAGATATGATCAAAAAAAGGAATTGGATGATAGTGATGTAGTGGAAGATGACATTAAACATGACGACGTACCTTTTTGAAAATTTAATAAAATATAAAAATGACAAATAAAGAAGAGCTACTACAAATCATAACTAAACTGGAGAATCTAGAAGAAGAAAAGGCTGCGATAGCTCAGAATATGACTGACACATTAGTTGAAGCTAAAATGAAGGGCTAGATATTAAAATTGAGGAAAATGGATGATAGCGATAGAATAAGGCAAGAAGAGGAGCTTGAAACCTATAAGGCGACCATTGGCATGCAGTAATATTTAAAAATAAATAATTAAAATAATATCAAAACAATTAAAAGGAGCAATCAAATGAACAAAACCGAATTTATAGCAAAATTATCAGAAGAGCTTGGGACAACAAAAACAGAAGCTAATAAAAACTTTGATGCAGTTATCAAATGCATAGCGCAAGCAATGAAGGATAATGATGAATTAAGATTTACAGGATTTGGAAGCTTTAAGGCGCAAAACAAAAAGGCAACTAGAGTAAAAACCCCAAAAGGAACAATCGCAGAAGTACCAGCACAAAGAAGAGTGACCTTTTCTGTGGGAAGTGAGTTTAAGGCTATTGTTAATGGTAAATAAATCACTTTATTTAGTATGACTGTGCAGAAACTTATTATAGCACTCGGAGTTACATTTATAATTATCGGAATATTATTTCCATATATATCTAAGATAGGGCTATTTAAGTTACCTGGAGATATATATTTTGGAACTAAGAGTTTTAAACTCTTTTTTCCAATTACTACATCTATTTTGCTGAGTATTTTAATTTCAGTTATTATTTGGTTGTGGAGAAAGTTTTAAGCACATATCCCAGTGATGTATATAAGGGAAGATGTCAGTGGGTGACTGAAGATGATATTTATATCAAATATCACGATGAGGGATGGGGAGTGCCTATTTATAATGATAATAAATTACTTGAGCTTTTGATATTAGAAGGAGCGCAAGCAGGGCTTAGCTGGCTGACAGTTCTTAAAAAAAGAGAGTGTTATAGAGAGTTGTATGAATGTTTTAATCCATTGTTGGTGGCAAACTTTTGCAAGAAGAAGAAAGAAGAGTTACTTGCTGATTCAAGAATTATAAGAAATAAGCTTAAAATAGAAGCTTCAATATTAAACGCTCAGGTATTTTTAGAGGTGCAAAAGGAATTTGGTAGTTTTAGTAATTACATATGGAAATTTACAAATAATAAAATTATTCAAAATAAATATACGCAGCATGATGAATTGCCATCTAAAACATTATTGTCTGATACAATAAGTAAAGAATTAAAGGGGAGAGGGTTTAAGTTTGTAGGCTCAACAATAATATATGCATTTATGCAGGCAATAGGTATGGTAAATGATCATTTAACATCTTGCTTTAGACATGATGAGGTGAAAGATTTATCATGAATAATAATAAATCTACAAAACAGCAAAACAACAATAAAAATTCACATGATGTTTTTGTTAAAAAGGCAATGTCGGATAAAAACGTTGCGAGAGAGTTTTTTGAAGCAAATTTACCACAAGATATTTTATCACAAGTAGACCTTAGTACGTTAAATCAAGAAAAGGAAAATTACTTTGATAACACCTTAGGACATGGGGTTGTCGACCTTATATATAGTGTTAACTTTGGATTAGATAAAGGTTATTTAGTGCTTTTAGTTGAGCATCAATCTACGCAGGATTATAAGATGCCACTTAGGATAATGAAATACGTGCTTAAGATTTGTGATGATTATTTAAAGAAAAATAAGTGTGATAAAATACCACTGATATATCCAATTTTATTTTATAGTGGTAAAAAGAAATATACAGCTCCACTTAGCTTATGGAATTTGTTTAGCAACTCAGAAAGAGCTAAGGAATTTCTAACAAAGCCAATTCAGCTAGTAGAGACTAATAATTTCAGGAAAGAAGACATAAGAGGTAGAGATTATGGTGGATTAATGATGTATTTTATGGCGCATATCAGTGAGAAAGATATATTTCCATATTTGCATAATGTAGTAGAGCTAATAAATAAAATAAGTAATGACGGGAATATTGAATATATAGAAAGTATATTATATTATGTGATAGATAAGGCAGACTCTGAAAAAGTAGATGGAATTTTATCAGAGTTTAAAAAAGCGGTAAAACCAGATCATTCGGAGAGACTTATGACAATAGCAGAAAGATTAAAAGAACAAGGTAAAGAAGTTGGCATCCAAATCGGTATAGAGAAAGGAAGAGAGGAAGGAAGAGAGGAAGGAAGAGAGGAAGGAAGAGAGGAAGGTATAAAAAAAGTAGCGCTTAATATGCTTCTTAAGAAGCTGGATGAGAAAATAATATCCGAAGCAACAGGATTGTCTGTTGAGGAAATTAATAAGTTAAAGCATAATTAATATTTAATGCATAGTCTTTAATAATGTTTTCTTTAATTTTAATAAGTACTTTACAATATTATTATATAATAAATCTAATAATCATGTTATATTCTAGATATAAAGATATTTATTTATAAAGTACTAATTAATATATAAATTTATGTTAAAACCAACAACAGAATTATATGCAGAGCTACAAGAAATATTTGATTTCTTTAATCAAAAGTTGTTCGGTGGAGAATTACCTAACTGCCTTATTTCACTTCAGAGAAGCAAAGGAGCTGCAGGATATTTTTCATATTCTTCTTGGGAAAATGAAAAAGGTAAAAAGATTGATGAAATAGCCTTAAATCCAAGTAGTTTAAAAGATAAAGATTTAAAAACTATACTTTCTACCTTTGTTCATGAAATGTGTCATTTGTGGCAGTCATATTTTGGTAAAGTTGGTAAAAATGGTTATCATAACCAGGAATGGTCAAAAAAAATGCAAGCAATAGGCTTGATGCCTTCGCATACAGGTAAAATAGGTGGTGATCATACAGGATATAAAATGTCACATTATGTTTTGGATGATGGATTATATAAAAAAACCTTTGAGGAATTAGAAAAGCTTGGTGGAAAGATGAGCTGGATTGAATCAATTGGTGAGCAAAAGAAAAATTATATCAAAAAAATGAAATATGTTTGTCCAGAGTGCAATATAAAACTTTGGGGTAAACCTAATCTCAATATAATCTGTGGAGATTGTGAGGTAATATTAAATTTAATATAGCCACTATATATAGTTGCTTTGTTTAGTAATTGTAGTATAATAAGTTTTATCTATAGCAGTTACAAAGATGAGTAAGAAAGAAAAATTATTAACAAGATTTTTGCAGATACCGAGAGATTTTTCTTGGGACGAGTTATGTGCTGTTTTATTGATGCTAGGTTTTGAAGAAATGATTAAAAGTAAAACAGGAGGCTCTAGGAGAAAGTTTTATCATACTAAGGTTGGTATTATTATAAATCTTCATAAACCTCATCCTGGTAATATAGTTAAGCTATATGCTCTGAGACAAGTTATAGAGAAACTAAAAGATTGGAGATTATTATGAAAAAAAATAATATTATCACTTATAAAGGATTTCATGGTTCAATTAATTTTGATCAAGAAGAAAAATTATTTTACGGCCAAATAGAATTTATTAAAGATTTCGTAAATTATGAAGCAAAAGATGCAGATGGGTTGATAAATTCATTTCAAGAAGCTGTGGATGATTACTTGTCAACATGCAAGCAGTTAAGTAAATATCCAGACAAACCATTCAAAGGTACATTTAACGTTAGGATTGGAACAGAGTTGCATGAGAAAATTGGATTATATGCTCTTCAGCATGATGATACACTAAATAATGTGGTGAAAAATGCTCTAAGTAAGTTTGTGGAATTAAATCACATTTCATAAAATAAATTCGCAAGGAAAAAGGGTGGACAAAATATGGGAGCACGATTGTCTACTATATTATAAATTACTGGACAGCTAAAATCATATCATTTATACTGTATATTATATCGTTTTTTAACCATTAATAGACAGCCTTGTCCATTAATCGATTTATTAGACAATTTTATGAGATTATTTGGTTATGCTAGAGTTTCTACAAGTCAACAATCATTAGATTTGCAGATTAGAGATTTAAAAAATGCAGGTGTAAAAGATTTTAGAATTTACTCTGATAAAGAATCAGGTTCTAAATCTGAAAGAGAAGGACTGAATTTACTAAAATTAAAAGTTGAGCCAGGTGATACTATAATAGTCAAGAAACTTGATAGGCTTGGTAGGGATACAGTGGATATGATTCAATTAATAAAAGATTTTCATAATAATAAAGTTGCAATCAAATTTTTAGACGATGGTATAACCACTGAAGGTAGTATGGGAAGAATGGTCATCACTATTTTATCAGCAGTGGCAGAGGCTGAGCGCGCTAGAATTTTAGAAAGAACAAATGAGGGAAGATTAAATGCCTTAAAAAAGGGGGTGAAATTTGGAAGAAAGCGAAAGATAGACAGAGAGGAATTAATGCGATTATATTCACTTGGTATAAAAGGAACGGCACTTGCAAATAAGTTAAATATAGCAAGATCAACTGTTTATTCAGTTTTGAGTGAATTAAATAAAGAATCAGCGTCAACTTAGTATGGTAAACGAGCAAGAGTATATAACATTAAGCACGGAAACGCCTGAAATAAAGGTGTGGTTAAAAGAAAGTCCAAAAGCAAAGCATGGCTCTATAAAGATTACTAGACAGGGGGAGGTAGAGTTAGTAATTCCCTATAAGACAGATAAAGCGCCTGCCTATAAATTTCTACTTTCTAAAGAAAAATGGATTAGAAAAAAATTAAGTGAGCAAGCAAAGTTCTTTGAAGAGCGAGAATCTGCTCTAAAAAAAATAGTAATCCATGATGCATACCCTATTTTAAGTGAAACATATTCTATAACGCATATTGAGGATAGAAGGAAATTACATGCACTAATAGTTGGAGCAAGTATAGTAGTACATTCTCCAGAAGGAAGTTTACATATTGTACTGACGCATTTTTTTAAAAATCTTGCTTATGATAAATTTAATGCTCAAGTAAGGATTTTAGCTAAAAAATATGGACTCGATTATAATAAAGTAGATGTGAAAGAATTAAAAAGCAAATGGGGTAGTTGCTCATCTAAGAAGAACCTAACTTTTAATTGGAGACTTATTTTTGCACCAAAAAATGTTTTCTTTTATCTAGTTGTTCATGAATTATGTCATTTAAAAGAGATGAACCATAGCTCAAGGTTCTGGGATTTAGTGTGTAAAATAGATCCAAATTATAAAATTGCTCAAAAATGGATAAAAGACAACGGACAGAGTTTATATAATTTTTTACCATTGAGTGATGAGAAACACTATGCGTAAAATATATAAACTCTGTTTTTTAGATACATTGGAAGTTTATTGGAAGCTTGTTAGAATTAAAATAGAAAAGCACTGAATCTATGTCATTTAATCCTAAATTTATTATCAGTGCAAATTTAACGCAGATACTCATGGACATAGAGTCATCGAGGCAAACTGTCTCTCTTTTGCCGATTACTTTACAGATGTTAAAATCTTTAAGAGAATCTGCAAAACTTGTTTCTACTCACTATTCTACTAAAATTGAAGGTAATCGGTTAACACAGGAGGAGGTTAAAGAAGTTATAAGTGGCAGCACATTCCCAAATCGCAAGCGTGACGAAAAAGAGGTGCTGAATTATTATTTAGCTATCAATTATGTCGATGGTTTAATAAAAAATGAACAAGGATTTCTTTCTGAGAAAAATATAAGGGTTATTCATGGCTTAGTAATGGAAGGCAAAGAAAAAGCAACTCCCTATAGAGATGGACAAAATGTCATAACAGATAGCATTAGTAAAAAAATAGTATATATGCCTCCAGAAGCAAAAGATGTAACGCAGCTTATGCATGAATTACTAGATTGGATCATATTACAAAAAGAAAAAGGGACTCTGCCAGTTCCAATAATCGCTGCTATTGCGCATTACCAATTCGCTACTATACATCCATATTATGATGGAAATGGAAGAACTGCACGTTTATTGACTAATATTATCCTTCATAAATTAGGTTACGGGCTTAAAGGGATTTATTCTTTAGAAGAATATTATGCAAAAAATCTGCAGTCTTATTATGACGCATTATCTATAGGAGAATCGCATAATTACTATTTTGGAAGAGTTGAGGCTGATATTAGTAAATGGATAGAATATTTTTGTTCTGGTATGGCAGAAGCATTTGCAAAAGTTAAAATTCTAGCTCAAGAAGCTAAATCAGATAATGAAAAAGATCAGTCTTTTTTATTAAGAGAGTTAGACCAAAGGCAGAAAAAGGTACTACAACTATTTATTGGAAGTAAATTCATCACTACAAAAGAGATAGCTATCCTATTGGGGATTCATACAAGAAGCGCCTTAAATTTATGTAAAAAATGGACAGATGAAGGATTTATTCTCCAAGAGGGATTTTCTAACAAAACCCGCAAGTACCAATTGGTTGAGAAATGGCTGCCTTTACTCCAATATAATCTCAATTAATGGAACAAGAAATGGAAGATAAAATAAATATTACAACATGGAATATAAACTCTGTTAGAAAGAGACTTGCTTCAATCTCTAGCTTTTTTAAGGAGCTTGTGCCTGATATACTTTTGCTTCAAGAGACTAAAGTAAATAATCATTTATTTCCTGCAGAGTTTTTCAAAGATTTTGGATATAACTTTATTCATCATGAAGGAGAGAGTACTGGTTACAATGGAGTAGCTATTCTTGCAAAAAGAGGACTAGGAATCCTTCCTAAAATAGATTTCATCAATGATGCTAGGCATCTTGCAGTGCAAATTAATGATATTGAATTGCATAATTTTTATATCCCTGCAGGTGGCGATATTCCAGATATTGAAATTAATCCTAAATTTAAAGAAAAACTGGATTTTATAGATAATCTATCAACTTGGTTTAATAAGGAAAAGCAATCTAGCTCCAAAATAATAATAGCTGGAGATCTTAATGTTGCTCCTTTAGAAAATGACGTATGGTCTCACAAGCAGTTATTGAAAATTATTAGCCATACTCCTATTGAAATTGGAAAAATTAATAATCTAGCTAAATCAGTAGATTTTAAAGATTGCATTAGAAAATTCACTCCTGAATCCGAAAAACTTTATACTTGGTGGAGTTACAGAGCTAAAGATTGGCTAAAATCTGACAAAGGTAGGAGATTAGACCATATATGGGCTACAGAATCTACTTGTCAAAAAATACTTAGCGCCAAAATCTTTAAATCAGTTCGTGGTCATAATATTCCATCAGATCATGTGCCAGTTAATATAACATTATCTCTGGATTAATGATTAGAAAAATAATACATATTGATATGGATTCTTTTTACGCATCAGTTGAAATAAGAGACAATCCTGCTCTTTTAGGAAAACCTGTAGCTATAGGCTCTAAAGGACGTGGTGTTTTATGCACATGCAATTATGAAGCAAGAAAATACGGTATACATTCTGCAATGCCTACATATAAAGCTTTGAACAGGTGCCCTTCTTTAATATTATTACCCGTTAATATGGCTAAATATAAAGAGGTTTCATATCGGATAAGAGATATTTTTAGGAGTTACAGCGATAAAATAGAGTTATTATCACTTGATGAAGCATATCTTGATGTTAGTAATAGTAGCCTATATCATGGAAGTGCTACATTAGTAGCCCAAGCTATTAGAGAGAAAATCTATGAGAAGGAAAAATTAACCTCATCTGCCGGTATAGCTCCAAATAAGTTTTTAGCTAAAATTGCAAGCGACTGGAACAAGCCAAATGGTCAATTTGTAATTACTCCCTCAAAAATTGCGGAATTTATCAATAGTTTAGATGTTAAAAAGATTTTTGGTGTAGGGAAAGTTACGTTAAAAAAACTGAGAGCCATGGAAATTAATACCTGCTCTGATTTACAAAAGCTAGCTCTTGAGGAGCTTGTTAGAAAGTTTGGCTCATATGGTACAAGCTTATATTATATGTCACGAGGGATTGATGACCGAGAGGTTAAATCAAATAGAAGGCGCAAATCATTTAGCTTTGAACGTACTTTTGAAAAAGATTTAACAACAATAGAACAATGTTATGGCGAAACTTTTAAGCTTTATGAACAATTAAATCAAAGGCTTTTAGAAAAATCTAATATTTCTGGAACTTTCGTAAAATTAAAGTTTAGCGACTTTACAAGTACTACAGCAGAAGAAAAAGGTTTTAGACTAGAAAAAGATAATTTTTATCAGCTTCTTTTGAAAGCTAAAGCTCGATCACCCAAAAAGCATATACGCTTAATAGGGTTAGGTGTCAGGTTAAGAGATCCAGAGCTGCACTCTTCGCAATGCATTTTACAGCTGTGATATGACAAAACAAGAATCTAAATTAGAATATCTTTCAGGAAATGTTGAGAGAGTTACTTATCATAATGAGGAGAACGGCTTTGCTGTTCTCAAAGTTAAGGTTAAAGGTCATAAAGATTTAGTTGCCGTTATTGGTACAGTACCAAGCATTACGCCTGGAGAAGATATAACATCCAAAGGCTATTGGCAAAATAATGTACAATATGGTTTAGGATTTAAAGCTGAATTTATTCAATCTATCCCTCCTACTACAATTGAAGGTATTGAAAGATATTTAGGTTCAGGGTTAATAAAGGGGATAGGTCCTCATTTTGCAAAGAAATTAGTTGCTGCGTTTAGTGAGGATATTTTTGATATCATTGAATCCTCTCCTATAAGACTGAAAGAAGTTGAAGGAATTGGTGACAAAAGAATTGAAAAGATTACAAAAAATTGGCAAGAGCAAAAAATCGTAAGAGAGATAATGGTTTTCCTGCAATCTAATGGCGTTGGCACTACAAGAGCAACTAGAATCTACAAAACATATGGAGACCAATCAATTGCACTTGTTAAGGAGAATCCTTATAGACTTGCAAAAGATATTAGAGGCATTGGCTTTCTATCAGCTGATAAAATAGCTAAGAATTTAGGTATAGAAGAAAATTCAATAATAAGAGCTAGAGCTGGAATTAGCTTTACACTTATGCAAGCTCTTTCTGATGGACATGTTGCTTTACCTATTGACCTTTTACTTAGTAATGCTGAAAAGTTACTTTCTATTAATAAGTCTATACTGGAAGAAGCACTAAATCTTGAATTAAAAGAAGAATTTTTAACTAAGGACCAAATTAATAAAAAAGATTTTATATTTTTAACTGGTTACTATAATTATCAAAAAAATATAGCTACTAAATTACTGACTCTTGAGAAAGAAAAAGTACCTTGGGATGAGATCGCTACTCAAAAAGCTATCCAATGGGTAGAGGAAAAGCAAAATATCAAATTAGCAATAAATCAAAAAAACGCTATAACGCAAGCAATCACTAATAAGGTCTTAGTGCTTACAGGTGGACCAGGAACTGGCAAAACCACAATACTAAATTGTATAATAAAAATATTATCTGCTAAAAAAGTTAAAATTAAATTATGCGCTCCTACTGGTAGAGCTGCTAAAAAAATGAGTGAAGCAACAGGTAGAGAAGCGCTTACTATACACAGATTATTGCAATTTGAACCACATATAGGAGATTTTAAATATAATGAAGATAATCAACTAGATTGCAACTTATTGATAATTGATGAGAGTTCAATGGTAGATGTACCGTTAATGCATTCATTATTAAAAGCAGTAAATGAAAAGACTGCTCTTTTAATTGTAGGAGATGTTGATCAGTTACCTTCTGTAGGTGCAGGACAAGTTTTAAAAGATATAATTGATTCACAAAAAATAAAAATTGTAAAATTAACTGAAATATACAGACAAGAAGAAAGCAGCGATATAGTTACTAATGCTCATTTAATTAATGAAGGAAGAGTGCCAATATTAAAGCCAAAAGGAGATGAAAAAGATTTTTATTTTGTAGAAGCAAATGAAGCAGAAGATATAGCTAATATGGTAAAGCTTCTTGTAAAAGAGCGTATCCCTAAAAAGTTCAAATTTAATCCCATTCGAGATATTCAAGTTTTATGTCCTATGCAAAGAAGTGGCTGCGGAGCAAGATATTTTAATATTGAACTTCAAAAAATCCTTAACCCAGAATATCTGGCTGGAGTAGAAAAATTTGGACAGAGATATGCTAGAGGCGACAAAGTAATGCAGATTGAAAATAACTACGACAAAGAAGTGTATAATGGCGATATAGGTTATGTTAGCAGAGTAGATAACGAAGAGCAGGAAGTGTATATTAATTTTGATGATAAAGAGGTTACTTATTCATTTACTGAGCTTGATGAAATCACCCTAGCCTATGCGACAACTATACATAAATCACAAGGCTCTGAATATCCTGCAGTTGTAATGCCAATATCTATGCAGCATTATGTAATGCTCAAGAAAAATCTACTTTACACTGCAGTCACTCGTGGCAAAAAACTTGTTATATTATATAGTGGACTGAAAAAGTCAGACAACAAAAAGAGTAGTTTTATTTCCTAAAAGATATAAAAATATAAATAAAAAATAAGAAGTATGAGTAAAAAAGAAAAAAGAAATTTTAGCGCTGAACAAAAAA
>NZ_JAJBJD010000092.1 GCF_021811875.1 Candidatus Bandiella numerosa
GAATGCTCACAATGTTTTGCAGATTAAAGCGACTATGTCCTCTAATGAGTGGAATCTTTATGAAGCAAATATTGACAATGAGTTGATTCTAAAAGTTGCTTAACGCTATCTAATATTTATGCTTCCTTTATAAATGGCGTGTTTGGATGCAAGGTGTAAAAAGATTTTTGTAGAAAAATTTTAAAATTTTTTTTAATGATCTTGCTTAGAATATTCTGTATCATTTATTTTAAGAAATAAGACATTGTGTTATTAACTAACAAAAATAATAATCTAGACTGAAAAATTAATTCAAGGAAGACCTAGCATAAATAGTATGGAAAAAGTAAATTTGTTAAAAAATTCATTTAAAACTTGTAACATAGATGCTTATCTAGTACCAAGCTATGACGAATTTCAAAATGAATATTCTCCTGAATGCCTTCAAAGATTAAAGTGGTTAACAAATTTCAGTGGCTCAAATGGTCTAGCTCTCATAACGAAAGATAAAAATTACCTTTTCACAGATGGTAGATACTTAATTCAGGCCAAGAACCAATTATCTGATGATTACCTAATATTTAACATGCAAGATGCTGACGATATTTTTAATAAAATATTCAGTATAGTCAGCTTTAACTTTTCAGTAGGATATGATCCTTTTATTTTTAGCAAAGGTGCTTTAGAAAATTTTTCAAAATTATATATTAGAGATCTTACAAATATTAAATTGGTACCTTTAGAAGGTAATTTAATAGATGCAATTTGGGATAGAGATAAGAATTTTAAAACTAAGGCTCCGCTAATACTTGATGCAAAATACACTTCGGAAACAGAAACCCAAAAAATAAGCAAATTAATTGACAAATTAAAAGCAGACTACATATTAATCACATCACCTGAAAGCATCTGTTGGCTTTTAAATATCAGAGGAAATGATCTAAAATATACTCCTTTAATTATGGCTTATTGTATAATCAGTAAGCAAGGAGATATAGAAATTTTTAGCGATTTAAAGAAAATAAAAAGTAGTT
Organism: Candidatus Bandiella numerosa; assembly: GCF_021811875.1. Lineage (GTDB taxonomy): Bacteria > Pseudomonadota > Alphaproteobacteria > Rickettsiales > Midichloriaceae > Aquirickettsia > Aquirickettsia numerosa_A. Next base: position 1,014 of record NZ_JAJBJD010000092.1, read on the forward strand.
ATCCTAGTATAAAGCTGCTTCCCTTCAAAGATATTAAGTGTAGGTTTTTAGAATTAGATAATCAAAATAAAACTATTCAACTTGACCATTCCCAAACTCCAATTTGGTTTATTGATAATTTTCAAAAAAATAATCTGGTTATTGATAAAAATCCTTGCATCCTACCAAAATCAATCAAGAATAATATTGAAGTAGCTGGCATAAAATATGCAACTATTCAAGATGGGATTGCCTTAACAAAATTGTTTAGCTGGCTTGAAGTGCAAATTAATGCTGGTGAAGAAGTGACTGAAATCGATATCGATAAAAAGTTATCATATTTTAAAAAACAAAATTCTCTATTTAAAAGCAAAAGTTTTGAAACTATTTCCTCCTTTGGCAAAAACAGTGCAATAATACATTACAACCCTTATGATGGCTATAATTCAAAAGTTGGAACTGATAATTTGTTTTTGTTAGATTGTGGCAGTCAATATGAATTCGGTACAACTGATGTAACAAGAACTTTATGCTTTGGCGCTGCATCGACTCCACAAAAATTGCATTATACTTTAGTGCTAAAAGGGTTAATTCATCTTAGCACTTTAATTTTTCCTCAAAATACTTCTGGATCACAAATAGACGCATTAGCACGACAATTTTTATGGAAGTATTTTTTAGATTACCCACATGGCACTGGGCATGGAGTTGGACATTATCTATCTGTTCATGAAGGGCCACAAGGCATTAACAAATATAATCACCAAGAATTAAAAAATAATATGATTATAACCATAGAACCAGGATATTATATCCCAGAAAAATATGGAATAAGAATTGAAAATATAGTACTCGTAAAAGCAGTTGATAATGACAAAGGCTTCTTGCAATTTGAAACGCTGACTTTAGCTCCTATTGCATATAATTTAATCAATACAGAATTATTGATTGCTCATGAAAAAAAATGGCTACTGTCCTATCATCAAAAAGTAAATAACTCTTTATCCCCATTTTTAGACGATATCGAAAAAAAATACTTAGAAAGACACTTGCAATTTTATGGCAATTTAACTTAAAATACCCTTGTGTATTAATTTTTGTTAACTATATTAGTAATAGAAAATAGATAGTGTAAATAACTATGAGTGAATTCAATCTACCTTCAACATCAACGGAATTGAGTCTTTCGTCCTATATGCAACAAGTAAAGAGCTTTCCTATGCTCTCGCAGGAAGAAGAAAGTGCTCTGGTAGACTCATGGATAAAAAATAAAGATTTAGGAGCTGCTCATAAATTGGTTACTTCTCATTTAAGACTTGTGGTTAAAATGGCTTTAAAATTCCGCAATTACGGATTGCCATTGATGGACATAATATCCGAAGGAAACATCGGATTAATGAAAGCCGTAAAAAAATTTAAACCAGAGAAAGGGAATAGACTTTCAACCTATGCAATGTGGTGGATTAAGGCCAGTATACAAGACTATATAGTTAAATCTTGGTCTATGGTTAAAATTGGTTCTGGAGTTCTACAAAAAAAACTTTTCTCAAGCGTAGCTACCTTCAAGAAAAAATTTGATACTCAAGATAACGAATTTGAAAAAACTGATAGTATTTTAGAAAATAGTTATCAAGCAGTTTCGTTGAACGAAAGATTAGGTTCTGAAGAAGGTGCAGAATTTATTGATACGATATCAGATAATACAGAAACTCATGAAGAAAATATAGCTGATAAACAGATTAAGAATTTGAGAATCAATATTTTAAAAAATGCAATTGCCTCTTTAAATGAGAGGGAACAGGAAATCATAAAGCAAAGAAGATTATCTGAGACTCCGATTACATTGGACGTTTTAAGCAAAAAATACAATGTATCTAGCGAACGCATTAGACAAATTGAGGAATCTGCCTTAAAGAAAATAAAACACTTCGCCAATCAAACCTAAGATTTATTTAAATATTGCTAAAGTCTAATCAATGAAACTTTTTACATCAGAATCAGTGTCTGAAGGGCATCCAGATAAAATAGCTGACCAAATATCAGATGCAATCCTAGATGAAATATTGCGAAATGATAAAAATTGTGCTGTTGCTTGTGAAACGATGGTAAAAAATTCTCTTGTTATTGTTTCAGGAGAAATTAATACCAATGTTTGGGTTGATCTGGAAAAAACAATCCATGATGTTTTAAAAAATATAGGCTACAAAGATATTTCACACGACATTGATCCAGACAGAATAAGTATAATTAATTTAATTTCCAAGCAATCTAGTGAAATCCATAATAGTGTTTTTGATAAATCCAATGAATGCATAGGAGCTGGTGACCAAGGCATAATGTTTGGATATGCCTGTGATGAGACAGATACATTCATGCCAGCACCAATATATTTTGCAAATAATTTGTTAATTGAACTATCAAAAAAACGTAAATCTAATTCAATAGATTGGCTTGCCCCTGATGCAAAAAGTCAAGTAACGGTTCAATATGAAGGTAACATTGTGTCAAGAATAGATAGTGTGTTAATATCTACTCAACACGATAAAAATATTCCTCAAGAGCAAATAAGAACGACTATAATCAACGACATTATCAAAAAAGTTTTACCTGCAAAATACCTTGATGAGAACACAAAATATATTATTAACCCAAGCGGAAGCTTTATTGTTGGTGGACCCTACGCAGATTGTGGGTTAACAGGAAGAAAAATAATCGTTGATACGTATGGTGGCTACGCTAGACATGGAGGCGGCGCTTTTTCTGGCAAGGACCCTAGCAAGGTTGATAGATCAGCCAGCTACATGGCACGATATATAGCAAAAAATATTGTGGCTGCAAAGCTTGCAAGCCAATGCGAGATACAACTGTCCTACGGTATTGGGATCTCAGAACCTTTATCAATTTATATCAATACATTTGGAACTAGTAAACATCCAGATTCTTTCTTTATAAATCTCATAAAAAAACATTTTAACTTAACGCCAAGAGGTATAATAGATACCTTAAATCTAAAAAACGCAAAATACTTAGATACTGCAGCATATGGACACTTTGGCAGAAAAGATAAAAATTTTTCCTGGGAAAATTTAGATATGGCAAGCAAGTTCACATAAAAACAAACTATAGCTCATCAACTTGATTTTTTTGCCCTTCTTCACACAGAGTAAATGATGGAAGCATAAATATTAGATAGCGTTAAGCAACTTTTAGAATCAACTCATTGTCAATATTTGCTTCATAAAGATTCCACTCATTAGAGGACATAGTCGCTTTAATCTGCAAAACATTGTGTGCATT
>NZ_JAJBJD010000093.1 GCF_021811875.1 Candidatus Bandiella numerosa
TGAGAAGATTAATCTCTTCTCTATGTACTCTGCTTTTGGTAAACACAAATCTGAAACCGCCCTATGCGACATCGCTTGTACGGTGGTGTGAGAGGGAGGTGCTGCAATGCGCCTCTCTACTCGATTGGTGAAAATATGCCATTAATTGGTGGTAAAGCTAATAGAGCTAGAGAATTTAGTGATTTAGATAAGCTTTATGAAAAAGAGCTGGCAAGAATAGATAAATTAGCTGAAAAAAATGAATTAGGAGATAATACAGCACAATACGCTGCTATGAAAACTAATGCTAAGGTAGAGTATGAAGCAAGACAAGTAGGATTGCATGAAAAACATCAGGGGATAGTTGATGGCATATATGGTAAAGGCATGTATGAAGCGCAACATCCTAAAGTAGCAGGAAAATTTACACGTGAAGAGCAAGCAGTAACTCCACAACAAAAAGAGGCAATATGGGAAGCTGATCCTAAATGTGAGTACCATAAAATTGATGTAAAACAACAAGAGCATGTTCAGCAAAGAGAAATGCATGGTGAAATCTTGGCAAAAAAATATCCTGAAATTTATAAAGCTGGTCAATATGTCGGTGATAAAGCAAGTGAGGCTGGTCAATATGTTGCAGAAAAGGCAAGTGCTCTTAAGCAAAGCTTTGCAGATAAGGTTGCTGCTAGGTCTGGTAGTGCTCAAGGAGCAGGTGTAGTGCGTTAATTTGGCTACCTAAATTAGTACTTTAAGTGGTTTTAGCTCATACTTAGGTATGCCTAAAATCACTTTTCTGTATTACAAAAAAGAATTTTGTGCTAGTTGTAGGAAAAGTTTCATTTAATATGAATTTGAAGGCTAGCGAACTGATAATACTTAAGAAGTTACTACTGGAGATTAAGGAGCAAAAATTCGATGTTTTCTCTGAAAAAATCATAGATATTGAAATATATAAAAATTTAGTTCTTAAAGAAAAATTTGTGCTTGACGCCCTTAATGAGTTCAAAAATCAATAAATTTTATCTCTATAAAATTGTTCCTTAAAAACCCTTTCTTGCAAATTATTATCCTTATCAAACAGCAATTGTTTCTCTATACTAAAATCAAGGAAAATTTCCACAGATCTTATATTTCTGATTTCTTGTGAATCAGCCACTGCACTCACTGGTCTTTTATTAAATTCTATAATTTCAAGCTTAATAGTGCTTTTGTCCGAAATCAAAGCTCCATCCCATCTTCTTGGTCTAAATGGGCTTATTGGCGTTAATGCCAAGATGTTAGCATTCAGTGGGATAATAGGACCATGTGCTGCAAAATTATACGCAGTACTTCCTGCAGGAGTAGCAATTATCACTCCGTCTGCATGTAAAGCATCCATTCTTACTATGCCATCTATGATGATCTTTATTTTGGCTATTTGGTTCGTTTCCCTAAGCAGTGAAACCTCATTAAAAGCATGTGCCTCTACAATCCTGTCATCCTCTGTAGTTACGACCATTTTAAGTGGATAGAGTTTGATATTTTGAGCACGCATTATTCTATCTATTAAATTGGCTGGATTATAACTATTTAATAAGAATCCTATTGAGCCTCTATTCATTCCATATATTGGAATATCAAAATCTTTTGTAGCATGGAGTGTTCTTAATATTTCTCCATCTCCACCAAGGGTTATAATGACATCACAATTCTTAATTTGATGAAGATTAACTTCGCTTAAATTGTAACTTTTACTTAATTCATTAAATGCTTTACATGATTTTTCAGATTTTTTATCGTATAAACATCCTATATGAAGACTTTGTATCATGAATAAAATTAGCTATACTACAAGATTTATGTATACATTATACAAAATCATAAATATATAAAAAATGGATGATGAAAAATATATTTTCACTACTGAGGAATTAATTGCATGGAAAAATGAAATTCAGGGTGTAAAAAAACTTGAGCGAGAAGAAAGAGAGATTGCTACCAAATTAAATGGTAGCTTACCTAAAATAGAGAATAAAAAATTTGATTCTCATAATCTAACACTGGCTACGAATAGGAATCTATCAACAAGTAATATTTTAAAATTTGGCGATCCAAGTGGAATAAATAGTGGTATGCAAAAGAAGATAGTTAAGGGAGAATATAAGATAGATGCAAAGCTAGATTTGCACGGATATTCAAGAAATGAAGCATATGGTATATTAATGGATTTTTTAAATAATTCGTATCAAAGAAAATTTAGAATGCTTCTAATTATTACTGGGAGAGGTCTTAACTCACCCGATCCATTGTGTACTATTAAGGAAAGTTTTTTTGGATGGATTCAAACATGGAAGATTAAGGGTAATTTTTTATATGTCAATTATGCACATAATAAACACGGGGGAGAGGGAGCCTTTTATATATTATTAAAAAAACAATCGTCATGAGCATATTGATAACAAGACCCTATCACCTTGGGATAAGATCTCAGAATAAAATTAGCAAACTAGGCAAAAAATCGTTTATAACTCCTCTTATTAAAATAAAATATCTCGATATAAAAATTTCAGATAGTAATTATGATTATATTGTTGTAACAAGCCAAAATGCAGTAGCAACATTCAGAAACAATTTATGGATGAAGGAGAAGTATATTTTAGTAGTGGGAGGTAAAACAAAAGACTTATTACTACAAGAAAATTGCAAAAAAATATTAATATGTGAGGAAAATGTTAGTGATTTAATTAATAATATGTATACAAAATTTTCCAGTGTTTCAAATATATTATATATCTGTGGAGATCACTTATCTTATGATTTAGAAGGTAGCCTTAAAAGCAACTCCTATAACATAACTTCCAAGGTGGTATATACTTCTGATGCTATCACTGAACTATCAAAAAATGAGATTACTCAAATAAATGAAGTTGTTGAAATAGTAATGTTTTATTCACCCAGAACAGCTATGATATTTGCTGATTTAGCTTTGAAGTATAATTTGTCTACAAGTAATAAAATTGCCATTTGTATAAGTAATAAATGCGCAAATAATATAGTAAAATTACAATGGATGGAGGTTAAAGTTGCTAGCTCTCCGAATGAAATAAAAATGTTAGAGTTAATATAAATGTTTAATATAACTCCAGCCAAAGGCAGTATAATTTGTATCTATGGTCCAACAGCCTCGTCCAAGACAAAATTTGCAATTTCATTGGCAAAAAAAATCGGAGGTGTTGTGGTTAATGCTGATTCAATGCAGGTATATAGCGAAGTTCCTATTTTAACATCACAACCAAGTTATGAAGAGCAAAGTATTATTTCTCACAAACTTTATGGTATGATAAATCTGGTTAGTGATTTTTCGGTATATCAATGGCTAAATTTTGTTGTTAAGGAAATTGATGCTATACGAAAACAAAATTTACATCCAATACTAGTTGGAGGTACTGGTATGTATTTATCGAGCTTGATTAATGGTATTGCAAAAATACCGGAAATTAGCAAAGCTACAAAACAGAAGATAGAAGATTTAACAAGTGGCAAAACGAATATAGAACTACACGACATGCTAGCAAAATATGATATTGGTTTGGCGAAAAAATTAAATACAAACGACAGAATTAGAATTTTTAGAGGCCTAGAAGTAATAATAGAAACAGGTGAATCTATCTTAAAATGGCAAGAACATAATGATAAATTTTATAATAGGGAGGATTTCATAAATATTTATATCCGCCCAGACCGCACCACTTTATATGAAAATATAAACAATAGATTTTTAAGAATGATTGAGCTTGGAGTTGAGCAAGAAGTAAGTGACGTTATCAAAAAATATAATGTAGATAAATTACCAAAAATCATAGGGTTATCTACTTTGTATCAATATATATCAAGAGAAATAAAATTTGAGGAAATGGCAACAATTGTTCAGAAAAACACTAGAAATTATGCAAAAAGACAATTCACATGGTTTAATAACAAACTTACTCATGATCACATTGAAGTGACCCCCAAAGAGTCAGACCAAAAATGACTCAAAAAGAGAGACATTTTTAATATAAAAAAATATATATAAAGTGTAATAAAAAACGCGGTAAAAAATATGAGTAAACAAAAAAGTTATACGAATGAATTTAAATTTAAGGTTGCAATGCTGTTGAGACAAACAGAAGGATTTATAGATTCAATATTTAAATTTATAAGGCCGTTGCATAAATGCAAAGCAAGGAAGATATGCAATAAATGGATTTAAAAAATTAGATTCATATAAAGAAGAACGATAAGTTTGGTATAAAAGCTGATAGAATAATAGGAATTCAAGAAAG
>NZ_JAJBJD010000094.1 GCF_021811875.1 Candidatus Bandiella numerosa
GCGAAAACAAAAAATGCAGTGGACCAGAGAGAATGCTCACAATGTTTTGCAGATTAAAGCGACTATGTCCTCTAATGAGTGGAATCTTTATGAAGCAAATATTGACAATGAGTTGATTCTAAAAGTTACTTAACGCTATCTAATATTTATGCTTCCTATTCAATATGGCTACAATTATTTGACCTTATATTTTTCATACTACTTGCTTTTATAGACCTAGGAAGTATCATACATAATAAAATTAAGTTTTATGCATAAGGATTTTGTATATTTAAATGATATTGCGCCTGAGATAATTACCGATATCAGGTATGCTACGACCAATAATTTCACTGGTAAAGTCGTTATTGGATATGAAAAAGAAGTCTGCATTATCACATTAAAAGCTGCAAACATTCTTAAACAAATTAATTCAGAGCTCAATCAATATGGCTTAAATTTGAAAATCTTTGATGCTTATAGACCTAAAATGTCTGCGAAGAATTTTATAGATTGGGCTAATTCTGAAGAAAATAATCCAGATATTAAAAAAATATATTACCCAAATATCCATCGCTCCAAAACAATTGGTAATTACATATCAGATACCCTTTCAACCCATTCTAGAGGAAGTACCGTTGATTTGACGATAGTTGAAAAAAATACTAATAATCAATTGGAGATGGGCACTATTTTTGACTTTTTTGATAAAACTTCTAATACCGCAAATGCTGATATATCAAGTGAGGCTAAAAAAAATAGGTTACTGCTTAAGTCAATAATGGAAAAATATGGATTTCAAAATTTATGGAAGGAATGGTGGCATTTTACACTAATTGATGAACCATTTAAAAATGAATACTTTGACTTTACTGTTAAATAGGAAATTTTTTTGCATCTTTAAAGCAATAATATTATGACCTACGGCTAATTTCTATGATTAATTTTTCTCTAATACCACATAAGATATGGCATATTTAGTTTCATCAGAAATTGATAAAAAAGCCCTGATATTTTTTTTTTGCAATGGGTGTTTACTAAAATAAGGAGCCCCATTTTCATCATTTAATATTTCAATATCTTGAAAATTAATTTTTTTTCCAATTCCACATCCAGCTGCCTTTGCATATGCCTCTTTAGCTGAAAATCTTTTGGCGTAATAAAAAACGTTATTCGCTGATCTACTTAATCTTATTTCTTGCTCTGTAAATACCCTATTTAAAAATTTATCCTTAAATTTATCTAGGGTTGATTGAACCCTGTCAATATTCACAATATCGCAACCAATACCAAAAATCATTAAATAACTAGCTTTATTGTTTTACCTTTTTTAAAATCGATATCCCTAACTCTGATAATAATTTTTTATCAACTTCAGATGGAGCACCCATCAACAAATCTTGTGCATTTTGATTAAGTGGAAACGCAATAACTTCCCTAATATTTGGTTCATTAGCAAGCAACATTATCATCCTATCAACACCTGGAGCAATGCCTCCATGTGGTGGAGCACCATATTTCAAGGCCTTCACCATTGCTGGAAATGACTTATCAACCTGCTCAACACTATATCCAGTATTTTCAAATGCTTTATACATTATTGGTAATTGATGATTTCTTATAGCACCACTTGATAACTCAATACCATTACAGATAATGTCATATTGATATGCTTTAATGCATAATTTTTCCTCTATTGTACTTGCTTTATTTAAAACATCTAAACCACCCTGAGGCATAGAGAATGGATTATGAAAAAAGTCTAATTTCTTTTCATCTTCACTCCATTCGTAAAACGGGTAATCAACTATCCAACAAAAATTAAATTCATTTTCTTTAATTAACCCTAAATCATGTCCAAGCTTATTTCTAATTTTACCAGCATTTGACGCAGCAATTTTTTCAACATCGCAGGCAAAAAAGACTGAATCACCAGCGTTTAAATTGCAAATCTTCTTAAGCTCTACAAATTTTTCATCACTCAAAAATTTTGCTATTGGCCCTTTGCCATTTCCGCTTTCATCAACTATAATATAAGCTAACCCTTTTGCTTTTAAATCAGATTGAGCATACGCAATCATCTTATCATAAAACCCTCTACTCAAATCTCCACATTTATGAATTGGAATTGCTCTTATTACGCTACCCTTTTCAATCGCATTACTAAATATACTAAAATCTGATCCTTTAAAAATATCTGTAACATCCGCTATTAATATGGGATTTCTTAAATCAGGTTTATCAGTACCATATTTCAAAATTGACTCATCATACGATATTCTTTTGAATGGAGAGTTGGAAATATTCCAATTAGAAAAATTTTTGAAAGTGTTTGACAATATTATCTCTAGTGTAGCAAATATATCTTCCTGTGTCACAAACGACATCTCAATATCAAGTTGATAAAACTCTCCAGGTGCCCTATCAGCCCTTGCATCCTCATCTCTAAAGCATGGTGCAATTTGAAAATACCTATCAAATCCAGAAATCATATATAATTGCTTAAACTGCTGTGGGGCTTGCGGAAGAGCATAAAAACTACCAGGATTTAATCTACTCGGTACTAAAAAATCCCTAGCTCCCTCTGGAGAACTTGCTGTTAAAATTGGAGTTTGATACTCAGAAAAACCTTGCTTCCACATCTCGTTTCGCAAAAATTTTATAACATCACTTCTTAATTTAACATTGTCGTGCATTTTATCTTTTCTTAGATCAAGGAAGCGATACTTTAATCTTAAATCCTCTGGAAAAGGTTGAGTGGAATTTACATTTATCGGCAACATCTCTGCTTCAGATTCAACAATATATTTCTCAATAACAATTTCAACTTCCCCTGTTGCCATTTCGTTATTAATTGTATCCTCTGACCTTTTAACAACCCTGCCCTCCACTGTTATTACACTCTCATAACTTAGTGATGTTAATTTATCAAAATCTTCTTTTGGTATAGTATGAATCCTGTTATCTTGATCTGAAGTAACCAATTGAACAATACCAAAATGATCTCTCAAATCGATAAAATATACCCCACCGTGATCTCTTTTTCTGTGTATCCACCCAGAAACTTTCACCAACTTTCCAATATCATTAAAACTTAAATCACCACACTTATGTGTCCTAAACTTATGCACTTTAAATACTTATTATATTTTTCCAGACAATACACTATTTAACATTTTTTAACAATTATCAATTTTCATTTTAGTGTGAGCATGATATCAACTATATTGTTGTGAATTTTGCAATTTCACATTTGAAGTCTTTACCACCCTAACCTACTTGCCTGCTACAAAAACTATACTATGATAATCATCGTTATTTACCTACCTAAAATCCAACATCTGTTTGAACTTTTACAACACTTTTATGGTCTTAAAAAATCTTGTTCTTGTTGCATAATATTACTCATATTCTTATTATAACTTTCCAGTTAACTTATTTGATTTAATATTTAATATAAAAAGAAAAACAAACCATGTAATAAATATTATTGCCCCAGTTTTAATAGATCCATTATTAAATGAGTTGAGAGAAACATATAATACAATAGTACTAAATACAAAACTTAAAAATTGACCAAATCTCAATGTTGCATTTATTGATTTCACCCAATTTTCATGATTTTGAACTTTTTGTCCCTGCTCCATCTTTGTTAATTCCATTAATTCCTTAGTGAAACCTGGATAAATTTCTTCATAGCTCTCTAAAATTGCTGGAGATGGAAATTTATTGTTATTATAATTATTAGTATTTTTGTTAGTGTACCTATTATTGTTTGTTATTTTATTTCTTTTTGTATTGATTTCGAAATTTACGTTTTTTTTCCTCATTTTTATGCTCTTTCATTTTATTAAAATTTTTACTAATAATAAATGCGACATCATTAAAATTGTCATCTAGATTATTATGCCTATTTGAATGAAATTTTTTTACAGCACCATAATAAAAATTACCAAAAGAGATCATACCCTTTATAAAATTTTCTAAAAAATTGAATTTCCCTGTTTTATACATCTTTTATACATCGTTAATTAAACCTAAATTGCAATAAATGCCACTTTAAAAAAGTATACGGTGATATTATAGCATTATTTTTTTATAAATGCAATGTATTATCAAACATTTTAATCATTAACTAAGTTGCAATGCAATAAAGGAAGCATAAATATTAGATAGCGTTAAGCAACTTTTAGAATCAACTCATTGTCAATATTTGCTTCATAAAGATTCCACTCATTAGAGGACATAGTCGCTTTAATCTGCAAAACATTGTGTGC
>NZ_JAJBJD010000095.1 GCF_021811875.1 Candidatus Bandiella numerosa
CTCTTCTCTATACGTTCTTCTGCTTCTCTTACTAAAAATGACATTTTGCCTCCTCTTTCGTATGTACTTATCTTTTCATTCTATCATATATGTTTCTTTCTGCCTATTATGCAATGGTCTTTTTTATTAAATTACTTGCAAGAACTCGTAATGTTCATTATAAATTTATAACGTTATAATTTTGTATTAATGTTCAATTAAAGTCATGATAGATAATCCTTGGGGTAATAATTTGGATAATAAAAATTCTGAAAATGAAGATAATGATACAAGGGAGTCACTAAAAAAGACTCAAGAAAAAATCATAGGTTACATTAATTTTAATAATAAAAAGAAAAGTAATCATTTTGGAATGATATATGTGGCTTTGGTATTGTTAGCTTTAACATGGCTTTCAACAGGATTTTTTACTGTAGATACGGATGAGGAGGGGATAATAATGAGATTCGGTAAATATAATAGAGAGGTAAAGCCTGGTCTAAATTATAAATTACCAAGTCCTATTGAAACGGTTGAAAAAGTAAGTGTAACAAGGATTAAAAAGGATATTATTGGCAAAATTACTGATCCGATTGGAGTTTCCAAGACTAATTATCTAGGTATAGACGATTCAAAGCAAAATGAGAATGATTTGAGTTATCCTAAAGAAAGTCAGATGCTTACGGGAGATGAAAATATAATTGATATGCATTTTTATGTACAGTGGAAGATTATGAATGCAAAAAATTATTTATTCAATATCAAGGATGGCACAAGTGAAAATATTGTTAAAAGTGCTGCTGAAAGTGTTATGAGGCAGGTAATTAGTGAGGTAACGCTATCAGAAGCATTATCTGAAAAAAGACTGCTAATTGAGCATGATGTTAAAAATGGATTACAAAAGATAATGGATTCATATGGTTCTGGGATTGAAATTGTTAGTGTAGGGATTTTATATAGTTATGTTGGGCCAGAAGTAAGGGATGCATACCGTGATGTGCAATCAGCAAAGGCTGATAGAGAAAGATTTATCAATCAAGCGCAGGCTTATAGGAATGAGATTATACCAAAAGCTAAAGGTGAAGGTGCTACATCGGTTGAAAAAGCCCTAGCATATAAAGAATCCATCATATCTAAGGCATATGGTGAGGCAACTAAGTTTAATGAAATTTTCAAAGCTTATTCGGTTGATAAAGACATTACGAAAAAAAGAATGTACTTAGACACAATGGAAAAAGTTTATCAAGATACTAATAAAATTATTATTGATAAAGATATATCCAAAGGTATATTGCCATTTTTACCGCTTAATAAGATGGATAACAAATAATGATAATAAATAAAATTGAGGTATATGAGAAAAGTTCAAAGTAGTTTGCTTATTGCGTTTATAATAATACTTTTTCTTGCAGCTAATTCAATTTATGTCTTAGATCAAAGGAAGATTGCAATTATTATACAGTTTGGTGAAGTAATCAATGAGGTAGTAGAACCTGGATTAAAAATTAAATTACCACTAATTCAAGATGTGAAATTTTTTGATAAGAGGATACAAAATTTAACTTTTAAAATGAGTGAGAACAGCGAAGTTGTTGCTTTTGATCAAAAAACAATGAAGGTAGATGCATATGCAAAATATAAAATAGTTAATCCAAAAAGTTTTTATGAAGCGGTGCAAGATGATTATAGATTTAGAGTTAGATTGGAGTCTATAATTGAGTCTGGAATTAGAGAAGTAATTGGTAGGGTAAAATTTATTGAGATTTTGGGTTCTAAGAGAAATAAAATCAGAGAAGATGTAATTGATATAGTGAATGAAAATGTCAGAAGTTTTGGAGTTGATATTGTTGATGTTAGGCTTATTAGGGTCAATTTACCAGATAAAGCCAGAAATGCTGTTTATGAAAGGATGATAACAGAAAGGCAAAAAGAAGCTAAAGAAATTAGGGCAATAGGGCATCAAGAGAGTGAAATTATCAAGGCTAAATCCGATAAAGAGAGAGCAATTATTATTGCAGAAGCTAATAAAGAAGCGGAAATTATTAAAGGGCAGGGTGATGCCGAAGCCATTAATATATATGCACAAGCATATAGTAAGGATAGAGATTTTTATGAATATTATAAATCATTAGACATATACAAGAATTTATTTAATGAAAATTCGTCTTTAGTACTTTCGTCAGATAATAAATTTTTAAAGTATTTTAATAATTAGTAATTTTTAAAATAATTATAGATAAATGAAAAAATTAAAAATTGGTGTTTTATTTGGTGGTTTGTCCGCTGAGCATGAAGTTTCAATCAAATCGGCAATTTCTATAATTAAAAATCTTAATGTAGCTAAATATTTTATTATTCCTATATATATTAATACTGAGGGTAAGTGGTATTATATAAATTTGGACCCATTAATAAATGAGTCAGATACTGACTTAGCTCATTATATTGCAAAGTGTATAAACCAGATTAAGTGCCAAGAAAGTTATAATTATAATTGCATTAAGCCTGTAGATTTCAATGAAATAAATCAATCAGTTGATGTATTTTTTCCTATTATACATGGAAAAACTGGAGAGGATGGTATATTACAAGGTTTTTTTGAGTTGCTAGATATTCCATATGTAAGCTCAAATATTTTGAGTTCATCAATTACAATGGATAAGGAATTTACTAAAATGATACTAAAAGAGAGTGGCACTTTAATTGCACCACATATTAGCATTAAAGAGTATCAGTATGGTAATGAAGAAAAAAAGGATAATTTTATTCAATATATCAGTCAAAATTTTTCTTTTCCTGTTTTTGTTAAGCCTGCGAATGGAGGTTCTAGTATTGGTATAGAAAAGGTAAATCAATTTGATGACCTAGTGGGTAGTATTGAAAATGCATTTAAATATGACAATAAAATTTTAGTTGAACAAGGAATTTTGGGTAAAGAAATAGAAGTATCTGTACTCGAAAACATTGATGATTATGACCAACCTATAATCAGTTATCCTGGAGAGTTAATTCCAAAAGATGCATTTTACAGCTATAAAGCTAAATATATAATGAAGGATGGTGCAAAATTTCAAATCCCTGCAATATTAGATGATTCTATGGTAAATATTATTAGAGAAAAAGCTGGGGAAATTTTTAAAATTTTAGAATGTAATTGTCTTGCAAGGGTAGATTTTTTTCTTGAAATCAAAAGCAATAGATTGTTTTTTAGTGAAATAAACACACTTCCTGGATTTACAGAAATTAGCCTATATCCTAAATTACTAGATCATTATGGAATCAAATATAAAGATTTATTAGATAAATTAATCGCATTATCACTAAAGAAGCATAAGCTTAGTAGGCTAAAAAATAAAAATTCTATTGATATTTTAAGTTCTATCAAATTAAATTAGAGTAAGGAGTGATTTTTTGAACGTGGTGGATATTATTAATTATATAATAGCGGGATACTTTGGGTTAATAATAGGTAATTTTGCAACGTCTTTTTACTTTAGAGTTCCAAGAAGCGTTCCACTTATGGGGTTTAATTATGAAAACCCTATCCCTCCTAGATGTTCAACGTGCAACCATTGTTTGAAATTGAAAGAATATATACCAATTTTTGGATATATTTTTTGTAAGGGTAGGTGTAATTATTGTGGTGCAAAAATTGATTTTAGTTATTTTATTATTGAAATTCTCTCATTATTCTTATCTTTATTTTGCTACTATAGCTTTAACTTCCTTGATTGGCATATAATTTTTGTTCTATTTGGAATAGTATCTTTAATGATGTATTTAAATCTTAACTCTAGCCATGAGGTTAATGTTAAATTTTTAATATTTAATATTTTTTTAGCGATAATATACAAAACGTTATTAAATTTAACAGTTTATGATTGGGTTTTTAAAATAGCAATTTGCTCAATTTTTTATACATTATACATGAATATGTCGTATAGAAATAGTTTAAGTAGTATAAATTTGGAATTATTGAAAATTTTTTTGGTGGCATTCTTTTGGTTTAATTTGAATTTGATGATACCATATATGCTACTAATGATAGCAATTTATTTTATGTATGTTAAATTCAAGATGAAATTTGCTAAATATTTATATTCTAATAGTTATGTATTAATATTCTTTATGACAATAATTAATCATTTGGCATTGCTAAACAAATATAGCATACAATTGAGAAAGCTGATATGATATGCACAATAACACAAATAAGGTTAGTATATGTCAGAAATAATATGTTGCAAATGCAGAGAAAGTAATTATTACAG
>NZ_JAJBJD010000096.1 GCF_021811875.1 Candidatus Bandiella numerosa
TACTCTTCTCTATACGTTCTTCTGCTTCTCTTACTAAAAATGACATTTTGCCTCCTCTTTCGTATGTACTTATCTTTTCATTCTATCATATATGTTTCTTTCTGCCTATTATGCAATGGTCTTAATTACTTTCTCTGCATTTGCAACATATTATTTCTGACATATACTAACCTTATTTGTGTTATTGTGCATATCATATCAGCTTTCTCAATTGTATGCTATATTTGTTTAGCAATGCCTATATGTTTCTTTCTGCCTATTATGCAATGGTCTTAGATAGCTAATTAAATTACTTTCACGATTTCATTTATCTCTCTATCTAAATATAATACTTCATATACATATTTACATATCGGCATCTCAATACCAAAAGATTTTGCAATTTCATATATTGACTTAGAGGTGTAATAGCCCTCTACAACAACTTCGTTCAAATTTAATTTTTGCTTATTTATTGCGATATTAAAGCCAAAATTTGTATTTCTAGAAGTGAGGCTATACGAGGTTAATAATAGATCACCTAAACCTGCCAATGAATAAATTGTTGCCACATTACCTCCTAATGACTTAACCAACCTCTCCAATTCATTAAGAGCAAATACAAATAGTGCAGAAATAAAATTTTCTCCCAAATTCAACCCCTTTGCTATTCCTAATGCAATCGCTATAACGTTTTTTACTGCACCACATATTTCAACTCCCATTACATCTGTTGATACTTCGGTCTTAAAATAGGACGTATCCAATATAATTTTTAACTCTTTTAGCAATGTTTCATTTTTAGAAACTATTAATGTCTTAGCAAATTTTTGTTGCGCAATTTCTTTTGCAAAATTAGGGCCAGATAGTACAGCAATATTTGTATTAGGAAAAAATTTTTCACATATTTGTGATGGAAAATTTAAAGTTCTATTTTCTATGCCTTTAGCGCAAATTACAAGATTATCTAATTTAATTTCCATGTTAATATTTTCAAAAAGCTGTTCTAAAGCCTTAACAGGAATTGCAATAATCCCAATACTGACGCATTTAATGCTTTTAAAATTATCAATTGCTATAATATTTTTTGGTAAATCAACGCTCCCTAATTTTGCATAATTAGTATGTTTTTGATTAATTTCATTAATTAACTCTGGATCTCTTAAATATATGAACACTTGCTCAACATTTTGAGAAATAGTTTTTGCCAAAGCCGTTCCCCACGCCCCTCCACCAAAAACTACAACATTATCTACAATCCTACTCATCAAAAGAAAAATCCTCTATTATAAAATCTACTTTATCTTTGTTGAAAAAATTAGGTTGTAAATTTCCAACCAAACTAATTTTTTTGCCAGTGCTTCTTAGCAAAGCACTACCATATTTATTACTAGTACCATTAAATAGCACACACTTTATGCTTTTAGACGAATCATCGTATATGCCATCTTTAATAACGAGCGTTATATGGTTAACTGCCATTGTCCAAACTTTACAAATTATTGCATCAACAATCATAAATTTTGGCTTTTCATTTCCTTGACCAAATGGTTCTGCAATTTTCAAAGCACTCAGTAAATTACTATTCACACTCCCTACTGAAATTAAAGCATCAATTTTTAAAACTTTAGCTTGTTGATAAATCTCTTGATGATTGTTATTTTTTAATATTCTAGCTAGTAAAAATTGATAAAAACTCTCTATTTTTTCCTTCTCAATACTAAAACCTCCAGCCATTTCATGACCACCACCTTCAATTAAGAGTCCCTCTTCCTTCGCTATTGTAATATTTTTTCCTATATCAATTCCCTTAATCGATCTAGCCGACCCTTTGCCTATTCCATCATTTATAGATATGATCAAAGCTGGCTTTTGATATTTTTCTTTTACCTTGCTGGCTAAAATTCCTAAAACCCCATAATGCCAATCTTCACCATATGCCAATATAACACTATTTTCCTCAAAATTATTTTTTCTTATATTAGCTAATACCTGTTCTAAAATTATACTCTCAATACTTTTTCTTTGTTGATTATATTTTTCCAAACTCTTTGCTGAATCATATGCTTCTTGATATGAATTTGTTGATAATAGGACAGAGCCTAAATAACCCTTTCCTACTCTTCCACCTGCGTTGATTCTTGGTCCCAATATATAGCCCAAATGATAAGATTCAGATTTTATATCAATATTGGCACATTCAGCCAGTACTTTTAAACCTAAATTTTGTTTTTTGTTTATTAATCTTAATCCATGTTGCACAAAAGCTCTATTAATACCTGTTAGTGGCATCACATCACATACCGTTCCAAGCGCAACAAGGTCTAAATACTCCATTATATCAGGTTCTGTTATATTTTTTTCCTGAAAATAACCTTTTTGTCTTAAAATACTCCTAATTGCGGTAATAACAAAGAAGACAACTCCAACAGCTGCAATGTCTTTAAATTTAAAATCATCATCTAGCCTATTGGGATTAACAACAG
Organism: Candidatus Bandiella numerosa; assembly: GCF_021811875.1. Lineage (GTDB taxonomy): Bacteria > Pseudomonadota > Alphaproteobacteria > Rickettsiales > Midichloriaceae > Aquirickettsia > Aquirickettsia numerosa_A. Next base: position 2,466 of record NZ_JAJBJD010000096.1, read on the forward strand.
CATATGATTCTGGTAAGTTTTCTTGAGCTATATGGTGATCAATAATAATCACATCTACTCCTCTACCTTGCGCATATTTAATCGGTTCAAATGCTACAGTTCCACAATCAACCGTTATTATTAAATCATTCCCTTGATCTATAAGTTTTTTAAATGCTTCTTTATTAGGTCCGTATCCCTCTTTAAATCTACAGGGTATATATACAGTAGTTTCCAAACCAAGAGCATAAAAAAATCTTTTTAGCACTGCAGAAGAAGTAGCTCCATCAACGTCATAATCTGCATACATCACTATTTTTTCTTTCGCTTTTATTGACTCAACAATTCTATTTGCTGCTTTATCCATATCTCTCATTAAAAATGGATTAGGCATCAAATTTTTAATTTTAGGATATAAAAAATTTTGCACCGATTCAGCATCGTTAATGCCTCTATTTAATAATACTCTAGCAATGATGTCGCTTATGCCAAATTTTTGAACAAAATGTAAAACATCTTTTTCACTTTGCCCCTGTAGTTCCCAATGCAAATTTTTATATGAACTTTTCGTACCATAATTCTTTTCGTTATTCATATATTTTATGCATTTACAAAATATTAGTTTTCAATAAAAATAGCACATAAAAATTTTTAACCAATAAAAAGAAAAAGATCTTGTTAAAATATAAAATTGTAATTGAGTACGAAGGTACAAATTATCATGGTTGGCAAAATCAAAAAGATTTAAAAACCATTCAAGGGGAAATTGAAAAGGCCCTTTCTAAACTAGCTCAAAAAAATATTAATATATATGGAGCTAGTAGAACTGATGCGGGAGTTCATGCATATGGTCAAGTCGCACATTTTCAACTTGAAAAATATTATGAAATTCATGAAATACAAAACGCCATAAATTATTACCTTAAACCAGAAAAAATTTCTATTATCAAAATAGAAAAAGTAGACAAAGAGTTTCATGCAAGATTCTCAAATAAAACAAAGCAATATATATATAAAATTATAAATAGAAAATCTCCTTTAACTTTATACAAAGATCGTGCTTGGCACGTCATGACACCACTTAATATTGCTAATATGATAAAGGCATCGCAATACTTAATTGGAACTTTTGATTTTACTAGTTTTAGGTCAGCTGGGTGCCAGTCACATTCAGCCTTAAAGACGATAAATTCAATAAAATTTGAACAAGGCGATAATGAAATTTCTATAACATTTGATGCAAAATCTTTTCTATATAATCAAATTCGAATTATGGCAGGAACGCTAAAAGATTTTGGCACAAAAGAAATTTGCCCTTCTTATATGTCAAAAATCATAAATGGAAAAAATCGAAAACTTGCTGGTGAAACTGCCCCCAGTTGCGGTTTGTATTTAAATAAAATATCTTATTACTAATATTATACTTATTACCCTATCCAGGTTTATCCATACTACAATTTTTAAAATTAACCAGGGCGAAAAAGAAATTTTTCATCCCAATCAAATTTTTCAACTATAGCTTACCATGTTGAGTGGCTTCTTTAGTTAATTCCTCGAGTGTAGCATCGCTTGATAAATTTGGAGACCCGGAAAATTAATGATTACAGATGAAGGCTCCTGTTTACTTACACCTATCACTATTCCATCAGCTATAGAGAATCGAGTAGAGAGGCGCATTGCAGCACCTCCCTCTCACACCACCGTACAAGCGATGTCGCATAGGGCGGTTTCAGATTTGTGTTTACCAAAAGCAGAGTACATAGAGAAGAGATTAATCTTCTC
>NZ_JAJBJD010000097.1 GCF_021811875.1 Candidatus Bandiella numerosa
TTGGATATCTATGTCTGTTTGGTGTGCCCTTCATCTTTTTTGATATTTATTTTTTTAAATCCTACAATTTTATAATCTTTTATTCAATATCAGAATTTTATTCTATTTTTAACTTGACTGTGCCGTTATTACAGAATAAACTTACTTAAATCCTCTGCTATATTAATTGAAGATAAATTCTTCTCAACAAATTTAGAATCTATGATTATAGTTTTGCTTTTTATTTCATCAGCAGTAAAACTCACTTCTTCTAAAATTTTTTCAAGCAAAGTATATAATCTTCTAGCGCCAATATTCTCTATTTCATCATTTATTTGTGTAGCATGTTTTGCAATACTTTCTAATCCACTTTCCATAAATTTTAAATGCACTCCTTCTGTTTTAAGCAACGCACAATATTGTTTTGGTAGTGAATTTTCTGGTTCTTTAAGTATCCTCAATAAATCTTCTTTAGATAATGGCGATAACTCCACCCTAATTGGAAGTCTACCTTGCAATTCTGGCAATAAATCAGAAGGTCTAGCCAAATGGAATGCTCCTGATGCTATAAACAGAATGTGATTTGTTTTCACAGACCCATACTTTGTACTTACTATTGTACCTTCTATTAATGGTAATAAATCACGTTGGACACCTTCTCTATTTACTTCATTTCGTTTATTTACTCCACCACCTGCAATTTTATCAATTTCATCTAAAAATACTATTCCATCTTCTTCAGTAATTTTTATGGCTTTCTCTATAATTGCTTGTTCATCAATTAATTTTTCCGTTTCTTGCTTAATTAAGTGTTTGATAGCTTCTGATACTTTTAATTTTACTAATTTTTGTTTTTTTGCACCAAAAGTTTTTCCAAGCATATCACCGATATTTAACATACCCATTTGGCTTCCCGGCATTCCAGGTATATCAAACGTTGGAATTTGGGAATTTTTATTGAATGATTCATTAATTGAAATTTCTACCTCACTATCATCCAATTCCTTAGCATCAAGTTTTTTGAAATACAATTCTTTCGTTTTTTCTGAGGCATCTTTACCAACTAAACTATCTACCAATTTCAATTTAGCTTCATAAAACGCTTTACTAGCTACTTCTACGTTAAATTCTTCTCTAACGAGCTTTATTGTAATATCAAGCAAATCTCTAATAATTGAATCCACATCACGACCAACGTATCCTATTTCTGTAAATTTTGTTGCTTCAATTTTTATGAAAGGAGAGTTTGAGAATTTAGCTAGTCTTCTTGCAATTTCAGTTTTACCAACGCCAGTTGGCCCAACCATCAATATATTATGAGGGACTATTTCATCTCGTAAATCATTAGCAACCTGCTTTCTACGCCATCTATTTCTTAAGGCAATAGATACTGCTTTTTTAGCATGATTCTGCCCCACAATATATCTATCAAGTTCTGCAACTATTTGTTTAGGAGTTAATTCTGTCATATTTATAGCAATCTATTTAGGAGCAATGATGATAGAGATATTCTTTCCTTCTTTTTTAATATCTAATTCAATTTTAGCAAAATTCAAAGCTTCTGCCTTAAACTTCTCAATAACATTCATTCCAACATCCTCATGCACTATTTCCCGTCCTTTAAAAAATAATGTGACTTTAACTTTGTTTCCATCACCTATGAACCTTTTAGCATTATTTAACTTAACATTAAAATCACCAACTGCAATATTTGGTCTAAGCTTTATTTCTTTTATTTCTACTGTCTTTTGTTTTTTCTTAGATTCATGAAATTTTTTTCTTAGCTCATATTTATATTTCCCAAAATCTAAAATTTTACAAACAGGCGGCTCTGTATTAGCTGAAATTTCCACTAAATCTAGCTTTCTTTCTTTAGCCAGATTTATACCTTCTTCAACTTTAACTACTCCCAACATTTTTCCGTCACTGTCAACAAGACGTATTTCCTTAGAATCAATTTCTGAATTAATTTTTATATTAGATTTTTTTGATATAACTAGCTCCTTTTTTGTTTAATTTCATCTAACAATTTATCTACAAAATGACTTAACTCAAGTACTTCTTGATGCTTATCACCTAATTTTCTCACAGATACAAGTTTCTCATCTTCTTCTTTTTTTCCTAAAACAACGATTATTGGTACCTTATTAAGAGAATGTTTTCTTATTTTATAAGTAATTTTTTCATTATCTAAATCAACTATATGTCTGATAGCATTCTTTTTTAATATTTCTGAAATATTTTTAGCATAAGTTGAGAGCTCATCAGTCACTGTGATAACAGCTATCTGGATGGGTGCAAGCCAAATTGGTAAATTACCAGAATAGTGCTCCAGCAAAATACCTAAAAATCGCTCTATTGAGCCAAATAACGCCCTATGAAGCATTACTGGCCTATATTTTTTTCCGTCCTTGTCAATATAGTTTGCATCTAGCCTTTCTGGTAAATTAAAATCCACTTGTAGTGTTCCCAATTGCCAATCTCTACCTATTGCATCCCTTAGAACGAATTCTAATTTTGGACCATAAAACGCTCCCTCACCTTTATTTAAAGTATAGGGTAAATTTTGTTGCTTAACGGCATCTAATAATGCTTTTTCTGATTTATCCCAAACTTCATCTGTGCCAATTCTTTTTTCTGGTCTATCTGAAAATTTAACCTTGACGTCTTCAAAACCAAAGTCCTTGTATATTTCCTTAATTAATTTGCAAACGTTAATGCATTCTTCAGTCATTTGCTCAGTCGTGCAAAAAATATGGGCATCGTCTTGGGTAAATGCTCTAACTCTCATTAATCCATGCAAAGCACCTGAAGGCTCATATCTATGTACTTTACCAAATTCTGCTAATCGTAGTGGTAGATCTCTATAGCTTTTAATACCCTGGTTATACACTTGAACTCCACCTGGGCAATTCATTGGTCTTACCACATACACCTTATCTTCTTCTATAGAGTTTGCGGTAAACATATTCTCTCTAAATTTTTCCCAATGACCAGATAATACCCAAAGATTTTTATCCATTATTTCTGGAGTGCTTATCTCAAAATAGCCATTATCATTTTGTGTATTTCTTATATAATTAATCAGCCTTTGAAATAAATCCCATCCTTTTGGATGCCAAAACACCGCTCCTTGAGCTTCCTCCTGAAAATGAAATAAATCAGATTGCTTACCTAACTTTCTGTGATCTCTTTTTTCTGCTTCTTCAAGCATCGTTAAATACTGCTTTAGTTGCTTTTTATCAGACCAAGCAGTTCCATATACTCTTTGTAACATTTCATTTTGGCTATTACCTCTCCAATAAGCCCCGGCTATCTTCATTAATTTAAAAGCCTTAACTGCTCCGGTATTTTGAGAATGTGGCCCTTTACATAGATCCGAGAAATTACCTTGGGTGTAAATAGTGATCTCAGCGTCATCAGGAAAAAAATTGATAATTTCAACTTTATATTTTTCTCCTTGAGCCTGAAAAAAGCGAATGGCCTCATCTTTTGTTACAACTTTTCTAATGATTGCAAGATTTTGATCGATAATCTCTTGCATTTTCTTTTCAATTTTTTCTAAGTCTACTTCATTAAGCGGGGTAACATTTGCAAAATCATAATAAAACCCATTTTCAATAACTGGACCAATCGTAACCATAGCTTCTGGATATAATTCTTTCACGGCTTGTGCAAGTATATGAGCTGCATCATGCCTGATAATATCTAAACCTAGAGGAGAGGAGGAAAATACGAAATCCACCTCACTATTTTCATTTATCACAGTTGATAAATCCTTGATCTCATTATTAATTTTTATAGCGAGACAATTTTGTCTTAAACTTTTGTCAATTTCCTGAAGTAAATCTACTCCTGATATTGCATCATTATATTTTTTAATATTTTTATTTAACTTGATTTCAAACATCAAATAGTGTTTTTATTTTTATAATTTACAGTATGACGTGTATTATATGAAAAAATTTCAATTACCTCTAGTATTATTTTTTATTTTAATTGCTATATACCTATTTGGTGATTTTTTACCAGTAGTTATTAAAGAGCTATTTTTAAGTATAAGCCTCAGGAAGCATAAATATTGGCACCGTCAAGTTAATGGAAATATGGCCGCAACACAACCCTGACCCTTAAATTTTAGGCAGCAGCTATCTCTTGGATAGCTTCATCCCAAATAAATTTAGCTTTTTGAAAATTCTCTCTTTGGA
>NZ_JAJBJD010000098.1 GCF_021811875.1 Candidatus Bandiella numerosa
CTGATACTACCTCGCCTTTTTCTTTTTTTCTTACTATTATTTCAAAATCCATTTGATACCTGTATTGTTTTAGGTCAAAGGTTAGCACTTTTCCTATTTATACGCTATCTAATATTTATGCTTCCGTATTATATTATAAGTCCTTCTGAATATGAAAGTATACAATGTAGGATTGGTGGTTTTTTGGATAAATGGATTTTGAAAATCCATTTATAATGGGTGATGTTGTAAAGTTCTGAGTTAATAAGGAATAGGTGTGCTAATTGTTGATTATGGAAGATTGTTTTGTTGATGCATATTCGAAAAATAGCGCAAATATTTTAAATTCTATTTACAAATCTATTATGGTAATTTAATCTGCGGTAAAAGTAATTCGATTAATTTTATATGTCCGATAACAAAATGCCTAGTTGGCACGCTACTACTATCCTTTGTATAAGAGATAACAAGCAGGTTATCATAATTGGGGATGGACAAGTTAGTCTTGGTCACACAGTAATAAAAAGTACGGCTAATAAAATTAGAACTTTGGCCAATAATAGTATTGTAGCTGGATTTGCCGGAGCTACAGCTGATGCATTTACATTATTTAGTAGACTGGAAGAAAAGCTTGATAAGCATTCTCATAATTTAATGAGAGCATCTGTGGAGCTTGCAAAAGATTGGAGGTTGGATAAATATTTAAGAAGATTGGAAGCAATGATAATAGTTGCAGATAAAGAAAGTACATTAATATTATCTGGCAATGGAGATGTTTTAGAGCCTGAAGATGGAATTGCTGCGATTGGCTCTGGAGGAAATTATGCTCTGGCTGCAGCGAAGGCTTTATCAGATGTTAAAAATATAAAGCTCGAGGATAAAGCAAAAAAGGCAATGAAAATTGCAGCAGATATTTGCATATATACCAATCACAATACAGTAATGAAAAAGGTAAATTTTTAATAGACCTCTTTCAAAACTCTATTTCTGATGCAAACTGTGTCGTTGATTTCGTGCTCGAATCCTCATGTACATCAACCTTATGGTATTATATCAGACACTTTCTGACATTCATAGACAGGCTTTTTGCAGCCTGCTTACTGTTATTTTTGCAGCTTTTTATTAAAAAAATAAATAGCAGTGATAAATAGCACAAAATTAAAAATCACGATAACAACAAATGATAAGTAATTAAATTTACCAATACCTAACAGGCTGTGCCTAAAAATATCGATAAAATGGTAGATGGGGTTAATTTTTATCACTAATTGCCAAAAATTTGGAAGCATTTCAATTGTAAAAAATACTCCACCTAAATAAACCATTGGAGTAAGAATGAATGAAGGAAACCACATTATATCATCAAATGTTTTAGAAAAAATTGCGTTAATAATGCCTGCAATAGAGAAAAAGAAAGATATCAATAGTGCTATTGAAAAGCACATCAAATATGAATGAATGCTTGTTGGTTCAAAGCATAGGGATGTGATAAATATCATTAAACCATTTATAAGTCCTCTAAAAAGCCCTCCGAAAGTATAGCCTAATATAATAATCCACGCAGGCAATGGAGAGACTAAGAGTTCTTCAATATTTTTTTGAAATTTTATACTAAAAAAAGATGATGATGTACTACTGTACGAGTTAATTATAATTGCCATTGCAACAAGCCCAGGTATCAGATATTGACTGTAAGAAATTTCTTGACCGTCAACAGATATAAATCTATCTTTAAATAAGATTTCGCCAAAAATTATAAAATATAGGCTAGTTGTAATAATAGGTGGTATCAACGTTTGTGGCCATATACGCAATATTCGTATGATTTCTTTTTTAAGGATGGTTTTGAAACCAATCAAATTCATCATGTAATTCATAAATTTACTCTACTATATTCAAAAATAATTCTTCAAGCCTATTGTTTTTGGGTTTTATACTGATTATTTCTCCTCCATAGTTGATTATATTTTTAATACTATTTGAAAGAGAATTTTCTAAATTGACTGAAATTTCAAATAAGCAATCTGAAATTTGTGAAATTGTGGTTTCATTCAACGATAGATTTATAGCATTTTTTATTTCAACTAAATATTTTTGTTTTGGGCACTGATTCAAAATTTTTCTCAATGAATCATTCATTATGATTATTCCTTTAGAAATAATAGCTAAGCTATCGCATAATCTTTCTGCTTCATCAAAGTAATGAGTTGTTAAAATAATGGTTTTGCCTTCATTATTTAAATCTTGCATTATTTTCCATATTTTTTGCCTCACTTCAGCGTCAACTCCTGCTGTGGGTTCATCAAAAAATATTATTTCCGGTTCATGCATTAATGCTCTTGCTATCATCAGTCTTCTTTTCATCCCTCCAGATAATGTTATGACAGCGTGATTTCTTTTTTCCCATAAATCTAAATCTTTTAAATGCTTTTCTGCTCTTTTGATTGCCACATCTCTATTTATACCAAAGTATCCTGCTTGAGTGATTAATACTTGCATTACCTTTTCAAAAAAAGATAAATTGACTTCTTGAGGAACGATGCCAATCTTTAATTTTGCAAATTCAGCATTATTATCTAAGTCCTTGCCATTAATTATTACAGCGCCAGTTGATTTTTTTGTTAAGGAAGATAGTATCTCAACAAAGGTAGTTTTTCCTGCACCGTTTTTGCCTAACAAAGCTAAAAATTGTCCCTTCCTAACTTTTAAATTTATTTCTTTAAGTGCTTGGTGACCATTTTTATAAGTTTTTGATAGCCCACTAATATCAATAGAAAACATTATAATAAACTTTAATTATTTTTTTTTCAAATCTGAAACAAAGCTTTTAACCTTAGCAAAAAAACCTTCTGATTTTGGATTTGCTCCAGATTGATTAATTTTATCGAACTCCTCTAACAATTCTTTTTGTTTTTCTGTAACTTTTATAGGTAATTCAACATTAACATGCACATAAATATCTCCATACCTAGTTGAATTAATAATTGGCATACCCTTTAGTTGCATTCTTAATTTTGTTCCAAACTGTGTACCACTAGGAACATTAACTTTTGCTATATTACCATCCATTGTTGGAATCTCAATAAATCCTCCTAGGACAGCTGTAGTCATTTTTATAGGTACAGTACAGTGTAAATTTGCATTCTCCCTTTGATAAAATTCATGGGGTTTTATAGAAACATATATATATAAGTCTCCTGCTTGGGCATCACGTATCCCGGCTTCGCCCTCATTTGCAACTCTAATTTTAGCTCCATTATCTATACCTTTTGGTATGTGTACTGATAAACTTTTTTCTTTTTCATATCTGCCTTCTCCTCTGCATTTGCCGCATGGGTCTTTAATTATTACTCCTGAGCCGGAGCAACTTGTACATGCCTTCTCTATCATAAAAAAACCTTGCTGATACCTTACTGTACCAGAGCCATGACATGTAGAACAGGCTTTGGTTCCAGTTTTTGCTTTGGTTCCATTTCCATTACATTCATCACATTTACTTGCAGTTCTAAATTTAATATTTCTATTTAAGCCTTTGTATGCATCTTCTAAGGTGATTTCTGTATTATATCTTAAATCTGCACCTCTAAATTGACTTTCTCTATTTGATTGTGATGAGCTTTTACCTCTTCCCATAAAATCACCAAATATATCACCAAAAACGTCTGCAAAATCTTCAAATCCTCCTGCTTGAGAGCTAAAGCCACCAGCGCCACTGTTAACTCCAGCACTTCCATATCTATCATATGCAGCTTTTTTTTGCGGATCTTTTAAGATTTCATAAGCTTCATTAAGTTCTTTAAATTTTTTCTCAGACTCTTTATTTCCCTGATTTTTGTCAGGATGGTGTTTTAAAGCTAATTTTCTGAAGGCTTTTTTTATTTCGTCAGGAGTTGCATTTTTATTAACTTCCAGAGTTTTATAATAATCTTTTTCTGCCATTTATTTTCACTTAATTGCTATTTATAAAAATTGATTTTACATTAATACCCAATAGAAATAGTATAGAATTTTTGTATATCAAGGAGTATAAAGCTTTTATATTATGAATAAAGATAATTTGTGAAAAAGTATTAAATATAGTGGACTGAAAAAGTCAGACAACAAAAAGAGTAGTTTTATTTCCTAAAAGATATAAAAATATAAATAAAAAATAAGAAGTATGAGTAAAAAAGAAAAAAGAAATTTTAGCGCTGAACAAAA
>NZ_JAJBJD010000099.1 GCF_021811875.1 Candidatus Bandiella numerosa
CATTGGATATCTATGTCTGTTTGTTGTGCCCTTCATCTTTTTTGATATTTATTTTTTTAAATCCTACAATTTTATAATCTTTTATTCAATATCAGAATTTTATTCTATTTTTAACTTGACTGTGCCTGGCCAGCCTATAAAGGTTAATATAGATAAAAGTGGCTCTAATACTTCTGCTTTGAATTCAATCAATAAGCCATTATCTGAAGAAGACCAAATAGAAATTAGGCAGAACAAATATCTCAACAATAGGATAGAAGGCGATCACAGATTTATAAAGAAACGAACTAGGCCGATGCTTGGCTTCAAATCCTTTAGAAGTGCCGCCAGAACTATTGCGGGAATAGAACTGTTGCACATGATTAAAAAAGGACAACTTGCTGACAATGACAATTATAATTCTGACTTTGATAAATTTCTTTCACTAGCTGCTTAATGGAAAAATATACAAATAATTTGAAAATTTTTACATCATATTACAGATGCGACAGAACCATTATATCCTTTGTTGGCAAACCTATCTTCAATTTTTCTTAATAACATACTGCCCAAACCCTTGTTCCGATATCCTAATTTTACACATATATCTTCAATATGAATTGCATCAAATTCAGTGTACCCAAGCAATATCGCTACAATCTGTTTATCCTCATCTTTTGCAATAACAGAAAATTCTTGATAGTTACAAACTACAGCATAACTAGATTCATAATCAACCATCCACTGCTGCACTGTTTTTCGCAAACCAGGCACTATACAATCAACGTACTCAATCAAAAAATTTGACATATGATAATTTTTTCTTTCGTAACTAAAAAAAGCCTAGTTTATAGGAATGGCAACGACCTACTCTCCCATGTCTTAAGACAAAGTACCATCGGCGAAGAAGCTTTTCACTTATGAGTTCGGAATGGTATCAAGTGTTTCATCTTCTCTATGATTGCCACACCAATAAACTAGGCTTTTAAATAAGATATTGTTTTTTACTCCTTTAGAGGAATTCCACAAACAAAAATTACACTATATACGCACTATGTAATTAGCAAAATTCAATTGTGCTATTAGTACTGGTCAGCTTAATAAATTACTTTACTTACACTTCCAGCCTATCAACGTGATAGTCTATCACGGCACTATGGGGAAAATTAGTTTTGAGGTGGGTTTCCCGCTTAGATGCTTTCAGCGGTTATCCCTTCTATACTTAGCTACTCAGCATTGCTCCTGGCGGAACAACTGATACACCAGAGGTATATCCAACTTGGTCCTCCCGTACTAAAGTCAGATCCTCTCAATTTTCCTTACACCCACGGCAGATAGGGACCGAACTGTCTCACGACGTTCTGAACCCAGCTCGCGTACCACTTTAATTGGCGAACAGCCAAACCCTTGGGACCTTTTACAGCCCCAGGATGTGATGAGCCGACATCGAGGTGCCAAACGAACTCGTCGATATGGACTCTTGGAGTTCATTAGCCTGTTATCCCCGGAGTACCTTTTATCCGTTGAGTGATGGTCCTTCCACTCAGAACCACCAGATCACTATGACCGACTTTCGTCTCTGCTCGACTTGTCAGTCTCGCAGTCAGGCAAGCTTATGCCATTGCACTCTTAGGGCTGATTTCCGACCAGCTTGAGCTTACCTTCGCACACCTCCGTTACTCTTTAGGAGGTGACCGCCCCAGTCAAACTACCCACCATACACTGTCTCAGACCTGGATTCACAGATCTTGGTTAGATATCAAGAAGTAAAAGGGTGGTATTTCAAGGATGACTCCATCACAACTAGCGTCGTGACTTCAAAGTCTACCACCTATCCTACACATTTAATTCCTAATATCAATGTAAAGCTATAGTAAAGGTTCACGGGGTCTATCCGTCTAACCGCGGGAACTCCGCATCTTCACGGAGAATTCAATTTCGCTGAGCTAATGTTGGAGACAATGGAGAAATCGTTACGCCATTCATGCAGGTCGGAACTTACCCGACAAGGAATTTCGCTACCTTAGGACCGTCATAGTTACGGCCGCCGTTTACTGGGGCTTCAGCTTGAAGCTTGCACATCTTACTTTAACCTTCCAGCACTGGGCAGGCGTCAGACCCTATACTTCCTCTTTTGAGTTCGCAGAGCCCTGTGTTTTTGATAAACAGTCGTTTCTCCCTGGTTTGTGCCACCTAGACATAGTTGCCTATGCTAGGTCATCCTTTTCCCGAAGTTACGGATGCAATTTGTCTAGTTCCTTCAACATTATTCACTCTACGCCTTAGTATACTTTACCTGTCCACCAGTGTCGGTTTGGGGTACGGTCTATAAGCTAAAGCTATTTCCTGGAAATTCTTGATTGCACTATGAATCCAATAACACAGTACAACTTCCAAACTTCGTCACTTTTAGCAGGCTCACGAATATTTACGTGATTCCCATCGACTACGCTTTTCAGCCTCATCTTAGGGACCGGCTAACCCTGCGAAGATTAACTTTACGCAGGAACCCTTGGACTTTCGGCGGGAATGTTTTTCACATTCCTTTACGCTACTCATGTCAGCATTCTCACTTGTGATATCTCCAGCAAATTTCGCAATTCACCTTCACAGACTTACACAACGCTCCGCTACCGTTCATAGTATGAATACTACAAACTCATATCTTCGGTGTATAATTTTAGCCTCGTTACATTTTTGGCGCAAAGTCGCTAATAGACTAGTGAGCTATTACGCTTTCTTTAAGGGATGGCTGCTTCTAAGCCAACCTCCTAGTTGTTTTGGCGTCTTCACATCCTTTCACACTTAATTATATCTTAGAGACCTTAGATGATGATCTGGGCTGTATCCCTCTCGGCTATGGACCTTAGCACCCATAGCCTGTCTGCTGTTCTATATTCATTAGTATTCGGAGTTTAGTTAGGTTTGGTAAGGCTTTTGGCCTCCCTAGCCTATCTAGTGCTCTACCCCTAATGATAAACGAACAACGCTCTACCTAAATAGATTTCGCGGAGAACCAGCTATTTCCGAGTTTGATTGGCCTTTCACCCCTAGCCACAAGTCATCCCACAATTTTGCAACATTGACGGGTTCGGTCCTTCATTGGGCATTACCCCAACTTCAACCTGCTCATGGCTAGATCACTCGGTTTCGGGTCTAATGCAACTAACTATATTCGCCCTATTCAGACTCGCTTTCGCTGCGGCTACACCTAACGGCTTAACCTTGCTAGATACACTAACTCGCTGACCCATTATACAAAAGGTACGCCGTCACACGCCTTCTTTCCGAAGAAAGAATTATGCTTCGACAGCTTGTAAGTGTTTGGTTTCAGGTTCTATTTCACTCCTCTTATCGAGGTTCTTTTCGCCTTTCCCTCACGGTACTAGTTCACTATCGGTCAACAAATAGTATTTAGGCTTGGAGGGTGGTCCCCCCATATTCAAACAGGATTTCGCGTGTCCCGCCTTACTCTAGCTTTTAATAATCTTTACCTATACAGGATTATCACCTTCTATGATTATTTTTTCCAAAATATTCTAGTTATAATTATTAAAAGACTGGCCTTTTCCACGTTCGCTCGTCACTACTAGCGGAATCTCGGTTGATTTCTTTTCCTCTGGGTACTAAGATATTTCAGTTCTCCAGGTTCGCTTTTTAAGACTATGAATTCATCTTAAAATATCAAGTAAACTTGATGGGTTTCCCCATTCGGAAATCTACGAATAAACGGTTATTGGCACCTACTCGTAGCTTATCGCAGCCTATTACGTCCTTCATCGCCTTTTGTTGCCTAGGCATTCACCAAACACTCTTATTATAATTTTGCTATTACAAATAGCGCATATAGAGTAATTTTTGTCTCAGCTTGTTGTTAAAAACAATATCTTATTCACTTTTTCAAAGAAATTAGTATGAAAGTTATATGCAATAGTTTCAGGTTAGTCAACAGATATTTACTAATTTTATCAATTAAACTTAATAAAAATTTTTTTATAAAAATTTATTAGCACTTAAAGACCATTGCATAATAGGCAGAAAGAAACATATATGATAGAATGAAAAGATAAGTACATACGAAAGAGGAGGCAAAATGTCATTTTTAGTAAGAGAAGCAGAAGAACGTATAGAGAAGAGTAA
>NZ_JAJBJD010000100.1 GCF_021811875.1 Candidatus Bandiella numerosa
TCTCTCAGAGACTTTATCAAGAGATACAATCGAAAAACCAAGGCTTATTCCAAAGCCGCTGATATGGCTGAATTATCTGTGTATATACATTTCTTCTTTGACGCTATATTTGCTTAGCAATGCCAATGAATCAGTTTTGGAAAGACTATATATTTCCACATATGGATATAGAGTAATATGAATTTTGGATAAGTGTTGGTATTATTATATAACTCTACTAAAGTTATGGGCTTTAAGTTATGCAACGAAGCATATTTTTGTTATAAATAATTGGGAAATTGTTTTTTCCATGACCAATTTTGTTTGTTTTATAAATTGGAATTATAGGATTTTGATTGGCAAAGTTACTAATTGTAAAATCTGCATATTTATCACTTTTAGTAAATTCTCCAAAAATTATTGCTTTGACATCCTCTAATTTTAGTGTCGATTTAAGATGATAAAGAATCCTATCAATTTTATAGCCATCCTCACCAACATCCTCCAAAAATAATATCTTATTTCTGATATTTATTTGCCAATTGCTTCCAATACTAGTTTGAATTATTGCAAGGTTACCACCAGTTAATTCATGATAATTAAGCTCTTCTTTAAATCTTTTTGCTGCTATATTCAGAGGACTAATATCACTGAATAAACTATCATTTGCAATAAGGTTATTATTTAATATCAGATTAAATATATTTAAAAAATTATTAGCGTTTTTATTATCCTTAAATAATTCTCCCAAACATGCTCCATGAATTGTTTTCCAACCCCATTTTTGAGATAAAAATAAATGCAAAGCCGTGATATCGCTATATCCAATAAATTTTTTTTCAATTTTAGGCTTTGTTTGTTTGTCTAGAAATTGAATTAATTTTGATGAGCCATAACCTCCATTTATACACCATATAATTAAATTTTCTTCGTCTGAATATAAAGCTTTATTCAGTGCTTCTAATCTTTTTTCATCAGTATTTGAATGAAATGGATGACAATCTTTATTTAATAATGGATTAGAATCCCATAAATTAATTCCTGAAATTGCTTTAATCGCCTCATACTCACAATATGGATATGAGGCTGGAGAAATTGGAAATATTTTATACTTAGCGTTTAATTCCTTCCATAATGGGTGTGTACAAATCTCATCTATAAGCATTTTAATTTTTAATTAATATTCAGCATACTTATTCATTTTTAAACCCCATTGAATACATGGCTTTTTCAAAATTCATTCTTTCTCTTGTAATTGTAAACTCATTGCCATTAATTAAAACTTCAGGGGCGTATGGTCTTAAATTGTATAAACTACTCATTGATGAACAGTATGCACCTGCTGTAAGTATTGCCAATATATCACCTTCTTTGGGATTTGATAACTCAATATTTTCATTTATTACATCAGTTGATTCACATATATTACCCACAATCTTCACAGCTTCTTTTACTTCATCTAGCTTAGATATATTGATAATATGATGATATGATGAGTATAAAGCAGGTCTTATGATGTGGTTGAAACCTGTATTTACTCCGACTATTTTTTGTTTATTATGATCTCGTATATTGGTAATTTTCGTAAGTAAAAATGTGGATTCAGCAACTAAGTATTTCCCAGGTTCAAATATAATTTTAATATTATTAGATTTTAATGACTGATATTTTTCATAATGCTCATCAATCACTGATGCAAATTGAGTTAAATCAACTTCTTTGTCTGTTGGATTATATCTTACTCCAAAGCCACCTCCCAAATCTATAAATTTCAAACCTTCAATTTGATTTGCTAATTTAAACATAAAATCAACCATTGGTGTAAAATTTTTAGTATTGTATAAACCTGAGCCCAAGTGGCAATGCAACCCAATTAATTTTAAATCATTATCTTTAATTATCTTTAGTGCTTCATGAATTTGAGTGTGATATATACCAAATTTTGAATCTTTGCCCCCTGTTATGATTTGTTTAAACTCACCGTCACCAAATCCTGGATTAATCCTTATTGATATTTCAGTGCCGTGAAATCTCTTTGCAAAAGAGACTAATTCTGAAATTGATCCCAAATTAACTATAACCCCAGAATTTTTTGCTTGCTCTAGTTCATCTGCATCACAATTATTTCCAGTAAATAAAATTTGATTATTATCAAATCCTAGTTTTTTTGCTAAATTTATTTCAAATGGTGATATAGTCTCAATTCCGTTAATACCAGCCTCTTTTAGTATGTTAATTATTGCAGGGTTAAAATTAGCTTTTATGGCGTAGAACAGTAAGCAATTTTTGTTAAATGCACTTTGGATATTAGCAACTTTTTGTTTTAAAATTGCTATATCGGTCACAAATACAGGTGTGCCCACTTCTTTAATTATTCTTAATAATAATTTGAGATTATTTTTAAAAAAATCTACTGACTGCATTCTTCCTCTTTTAAAAATTTCTTATGTAGTGCTTTTAATATTGTATTAGCCTTATTTTGATCAATTAATATAGTTATGTTATTACCAGATGCACTTACACTTATTGTATATATTCTAGTGTCAAGTTCCATACATAATGTAAAAATACCAGCTAGGAGTTTTTTATCAGATGTAATTTCATTTCCAATAAAGCACAATTTTGTAATATTATTTTTTACTTTTACAGAGGCAAAGCTTTTTAAAATTTTTAATAGCTTTTTAGAATAATCTTCTGCTTTTATTGAAAAAGTAAAAGAAATTTCAGATGTGGCGCATACATCAATTGGTATATTATGTTCTGCAACAATGGATGTAATTTTTTTTACGAAGCCGACTCCATTTATGATGCTGGTATTTTCAAGCGTTATAATAGTATTGCCTGGGCTTGTAACTATGCCTTTTGCATGAGGAGCATTTTTTGTTATTTTTGTACCTTTAAATGCGTTATCAAAGGTATTGTAGACATACACTGGTATATTTTTTTCAACAGCAAGTGCAATGGTATCGGGATGTACTACTTTTGCTCCACTATAAGCCATTTCAGACATCACATTCATATCCAAACTTGGCCACGAAAACGCATCTTCTACGATACGTGGATCAGCTGTCATTATACCATTTACATCTGTCCATATTTCAACTTCATTTGCATTTAATACCATTGCTAATATCGAAGCAGTATAATCACTTCCTCCTCTACCTAATAATGTAATATTACCATGAGTATCCTTACCTATGAATCCTGTAACCACTGGAACTATTTTTTTTAAAAAAAATGGCCTCAAGATTTTTTTTGAAGATAAATTGGTTGCCTGAAAATTAACTTTTGCCTTGAGATAATTATTATCAGTTTTTATAATTCGCTCTGACTCAATTCTTTGTGATGTAATGCCAATTTTTTCCAGTGCTAAGAGCATAAGTAGAGATGATAGTTTTTCTCCGAATGCACAGATTCTTGCTTCAGTTTTGTCAGTTAAATCTCCAACTAAACTAGTGCCATAGCTAATAGCTTCAAGTTTATTAATTATTGGTTCAAATTCCTGAGCCCATAAATTTTCAGCTTCTTCATCATTTAATGTTAAATTTTTGAGAATTTGTTTATGAATATTAGATATTTCAATAACTTTTGATTTAACTAATCTTGGTTTAGTTTTTCTTGCAAGCTTAATTATTTCAATTAACTTATCAGTTATGCCACCCACTGCCGAGACGGTGACGACTACTAAGGATTTATTAATTTTTTCCTTAACGATTTTTGCGCATTCTTGAATTGATTTAGCACTTCCCATTGATGTGCCACCAAATTTGATAGATTTTAAATTCATAAAAATTTAAACTAAATTTTAAATTAGTACTTATATATAAGATTAAAATATAGTTCAAGGATTTTTATTTGAGTAAATAATATAATTCTTTTTATAGCTCATATTATCATCTTTTATATATAAATTTATAATTACCAAATTTATATATATGAAGAATATTTTTATTAAATAAAATATTTTAAATGAATATTTAAGATATGAATTTTAAACAGATGTGCGCCGTGCATGATGTAAGAGTAGAGGGTTCAAGTCCCTCATGGGCTGATATAGAGCTGTCCATTAGCTGAGGCAAGGTTAACTTCGTGAGGAGTTGGCGGAAGGAAGCTGACGGCAAAGTA
>NZ_JAJBJD010000101.1 GCF_021811875.1 Candidatus Bandiella numerosa
TTGCCTTCAATCTCTTAAAAGCTTTAAATATGTGTGGCTAAGATCAGCAAATCGGCATGCAACATGCTAATTTAGCATAATATTTTGTTAACTTTCTTGAATTCCTATTATTCTATCAGCTTTTATAGCAAACTTATCGTTCTTCTTTATATGAATCTAATTTTTTAAATCCATTTATTGCATATCTTCCTTGCTTTGCATTTATGCAACGGCCTTTTAAATTAAAAAAAGGTTGCGTTGTTGCAATGATCTGTAATTTCACTATATCATAATAAAAGTGGAATAATTAAGTCTAAAATTATGAATTTTGATAAATTTACGGATAACTCAAAATCTTTGATTCAGCAAGCTCAAACATTTGCTATGTCAAAAAATCATCAGCAATTTAAACCTGAGCATATTGCTTATACCTTGATAAGCAAGGAAGATGAGATTTGTCGTAGATTAATTAATTTGTGTGATGTTGAGCCTGATAAGATTTTGCAAAAATTAACAATTTATTTAGACTCACTGCCTTCAGTAACTGGTTCTAGTCAATTATATCTTTCCAATGAAAATGCTAAAGTCTTAGTATTGGCTGAGCAAATTGCTAAAAAGAGAGGCGACACCTTTGTAAGTACTGAAAGTATTTTACAGGCCATTACTGAGACTAAAGGCACTGAAATATATAAAATATTATCTGAAGAAAATATAAATCCATCAAAAATTTCTTCCGCAATAGATCAAATGAGAAAAGGTAGAGTAGCAGATACAGCAAATGCGGAAAATACCTTTGAGGCCTTAAAAAAATATACAAAAGATATTACCCAATATGCAGCTGAAGGTAAACTTGATCCAGTTATTGGAAGGGATGAAGAAATAAGAAGGGCTATACAAGTATTATCGAGGAGAACAAAAAATAATCCGGTATTGATAGGAGAGCCAGGTGTAGGAAAGACGGCGATAATTGAGGGTTTGGCTCAAAGAATTTATACAAATGACATACCAGAAAGTTTAAAAAATCTAAAATTACTATCTCTAGATTTAGGAGCCTTAATTGCAGGTGCCAAATATAGAGGTGAATTTGAAGAAAGGTTGAAATCAGTTTTGAACGAAATTTCTGCGTCTTCAGGACAAGTAATATTATTCATTGATGAGTTACATACCTTAGTTGGAGCAGGCGCGAGTGAAGGAGCGATGGATGCATCAAACCTTCTAAAACCAGCTCTTGCTAGAGGAGAATTGCATTGCGTAGGCGCAACCACTCTTGCGGAATATAAAAAATATATAGAAAAAGATGCAGCTCTTGCAAGAAGATTTCAGCCGGTATTCGTTCCAGAACCAAGCGTAGAAGACTGTATTTCAATTTTAAGAGGCTTAAAAGAAAAATATGAAGTTCATCATGGAGTGAGGATTACAGATAATGCCATTATAGCTGCAGCAAATCTTTCTAGTAGATATATTACAGATAGGTTCTTACCAGATAAAGCGATAGATTTGATAGATGAAGCAGCTAGTAGGTTAAAAATGCAAATAGATAGTAAACCAGAGCAAATTGATGAACTGGAGAGAAAAATTATTCAATTAAAAATTGAGCAATCTGCCCTTGAAAAGGAGAACGATAAAGCATCTAAAGAGCAATTACAAAATATTGTAAAAGACCTAGAAAAATTAGAGTCCAATTATACGGATTTAATGAGTAAGTGGCAATCTGAAAAATTGAAAATTACAGATATACAATCTCTGAAAGAAAAATTAGATGCAGCAAAAGTAAATTTGGATATTGCCCAAAGGCAAGGAGATTTTAATAGAGCTGGTGAATTAAGATATAGTGTCATCCCTGAAATTCAGGCCAATTTAGAAAAAATCGAAAGAGAAAGAGAGAATACAATGCTAAAAGAGGTTGTTTCAGAAAATGATATCGCGTCAATTGTATCGAAATGGACTGGAGTTCCTGTTGATAATATGTTGGCATCAGAAAAAGATAAGCTACTTAAAATGGAAGATTTTCTAAGAACTTTTGTTGTTGGTCAAGATCATGTACTAGAAATTATTTCTAAAGCAGTGAGGCGTTCAAGAGCAGGAATTGCTGATAAAGATAAGCCAATTGGATCATTCTTATTTATTGGACCAACTGGTGTAGGAAAAACTGAATTGACTAAGGCTTTAGCTACATTTCTTTTTAATGATAAAAAAGCTATCCTTAGAATTGATATGTCTGAATATATGGAAAAGCATTCCGTAGCTAGGTTAATTGGATCTCCCCCTGGATATGTAGGGTATGAAGAAGGTGGTAAATTAACAGAAACTGTTAGGAGAAGACCGTATCAAGTGATATTATTTGATGAAGTTGAAAAAGCTCATCCTGATGTGTTTAATATACTTTTGCAGGTGCTTGATGAAGGTAGATTAACTGATGGGCAGGGAAGAACAGTTGATTTTAAAAATACTTTGATAATATTAACATCAAATTTAGGCTCGCAATTAATCTCATCCCTTCCAGCTGATAAAGATGTGAACGAAATACAAGATGAGATTATGGTATTCGTTAGAGAATCCTTTAAACCAGAATTTATAAATCGTTTAGATGAAATAATATTGTTCAATAAGCTGAAAAAAGAAAATATGGCTGACATTGTAGATATTCAATTAGAAAGGCTAAAGGATTTATTGAGTGAAAAAAATATTTCTATTGAGGTCACGCCTAAACTAAAATTGTGGTTAGCAGATAAGGGATTTGACGAAGTTTACGGAGCAAGGCCTTTAAAGAGAGTTATTCAAAATAAGATTCAAAATTTTATTGCTGAAAAACTAATTTCTGGAGAAGTCATCCCTAAAGATAATATAATTCTTGATTTGCAAGATGGAGAGATTGTTATTATAAAAAAGAAAAATAAGGACTAGATTACAGAGTTCTTAATATTTCTAAAAAATATGAAAAAATTTACTGAAAATCTTTTTAAAGTAGTCAGCATGCTCTCTGATGAAAAATATATGAGTGGGGCAGAAATAGCTAGGCATTTAGGTATATCAAGAACTGCCATATGGAAAATCATTAAAGTTTTAATCAACTATGGGATTGATATAACATCTAATAATAAATTAGGCTATAAGATAAATCAGAAATTGATACTACTTGATAAAGATGCAATCGGCAGGAAGATTGATTATAATCCTACCAAATTTGATATTTTTGAGTCTATTAATTCAACAAATGAATTTTTAAAAAGTACGCAAAGTCAAGATTATCAAAATCATATTTGCCTAGCGGAACACCAATCAAGTGGAAATGCTAGATTGAAGAGAAGTTGGGATTCGCCATTTGGGCAAAATTTGTATTTATCTATTAAATACCACTTTAAAAAAGACATTTCTGCTATTTCAGGATTAAGTTTAATTGCAGGATTGAGCGTTATAAGAACATTATCTCAGTTAAATATTTCTAATAAATTTAAAATTAAATGGCCAAATGATATTTATTGTGAAGATAAAAAAATTGCAGGCATTCTAACAGAGGTTATTGGAGAAAGTTACGGTGGATGTATGGCTATAATTGGTATGGGGCTTAACGTTAACATGATGAAACCATCCAACGAAAATGTTATTAATTGGACCTCTCTAAAAAAAATCACTGGGGAGCATTTTGATAGGAATGAAATTTGCGTTTCGCTGATCAATAACATAATTAAAGATATAGAAAAATTTAGTATTTTAGGGTTGGAGTATTTCTTAAGTGACTGGAATAATCATGATTATCTTGCTAATAAGAAAATTGCAGTTAACAATAGTGAAAAAACTATAGAAGGCGAATATAAAGGCATTGATGCTCAAGGCAACTTATTGCTTAAAATCGATAACAAAATAGTAACTCTTTACTCTGGTGATACATCTATAGCTTCAATTAGGTAACCAGCATATAAATATTGGGCACCGTCAAGTTAATGGAAATATGGCCGCAACACAACCCTGATCCTTAAATTTTAGGCAGCAGCTATCTCTTGGATAGCTTCATCCCAAATAAATTTAGCTTTTTGAAAATTCTCTCTTTGGATATTAGCTGCATTAGTATATCTTCCTATATCAACTGCGAATATATTT
>NZ_JAJBJD010000198.1 GCF_021811875.1 Candidatus Bandiella numerosa
TTGCTGTATCCTTATAATCCTTCTCTAAATAATCTAATGCTAATTCTTTACGTCCTTCCTTGCTTAAATTCCATACCATATCTTTTTGATCTCTAAACCTGTCTTTACTCCAATATAACTCTACACTTTCTCTATGCCTACTCATCGCCACATATGTACTATGCTTATCCATATATTTTGATGGCATCACAAATGCCTTATCTACAGTTATCCCTTGTGATTTATGTATCGTTGCTGCATATCCATGATCTATATGATTGTAATCTCTTATATCAAAAACTACCTTCCCGCCTTTATCTAAATTAACTTCAAACTTCCATCCATCAAAACCATCAATTGTTCCAAGCGTCCCGTTCTTTACTCCAAGCTCCTTATCGTTCTTTAAAAAGTAAATCCTATCCTCAATTGCAAAGTCTCTCTTACCATTATGCGTATCAAATTTAGCTTCTATCCCTAATTCATTATCCGCTCTTCTTACTTCCCTGGCCCTCTCATTTAACGCCTTTACATCCGCTCTTGTAAAGCTCAACATTATCGCAGATTTATTTTCTGATACCGCTTCATGCCAATCATTTACCATTGCCTCCCTTGCTTTTGCTACATCTTCAAATGCATGCACCATACCCCTTTTTCTATATTCCCCAATTGCATCTCCTATTTCTCCAAGTGCTAACAATTTTGTTGCATCAATCTGCCAACTCTCCTTCTGTCTTCTTATATCATTTAACTCAACATGTCCTACTCTTTCTATTACTCCCCTAAATGCTCCTCCTGCTTCTATTGCTTGTAATTGCTGTGGATCTCCTATAAGCACAACCTTTGCATCGGCAAATGTTACTTCATCTATTATCTTTGATAAATCTCTACTGCCTAACATGCCTGCTTCGTCCACCACTACTATATCATTCTTCTGCAATCTCTCTCTTTCATTATTCCAATTGACCATCCTGTTTGCTACCGTATAACTCTTTATGCCACTTTCTCCTTCTAGGTTTTCAGCAGCTATTCCAGATAACGCCATTCCTACCACATTATATCCTTCTTTCTCCCATACCTTTCTTGCCGCTCCTAACATATAACTCTTGCCACTTCCTGCATATCCAACTACACATGCCATATCTCTATCACCTGTAATATGCCTAAATGCTTCTCCTTGTGATTCACTTAGC
>NZ_JAJBJD010000009.1 GCF_021811875.1 Candidatus Bandiella numerosa
TACTCTTCTCTATACGTTCTTCTGCTTCTCTTACTAAAAATGACATTTTGCCTCCTCTTTCGTATGTACTTATCTTTTCATTCTATCATATATGTTTCTTTCTGCCTATTATGCAATGGTCTTTCAAAGATAATTTATTTATAATCGTTTCTGAAAATATTATAAATTTAATTAAAATAGAAAATTATAAATTACATAAAGAAAAAACTCTTCATTTCAACAATTTAGAAAATTATGATTCATGTCAATTTACTCAGGTAATCAGGAATAAAAATTTTTTTAAGTCTCTGATTAGCATCATCAATGAAATTTTTGATTTACTAAAAATTGACTGTGAGAAATTAAAAAAACCAAAAATAGATTTAAAAAATGAACTTTGCGAAGGCATCATAAATAAATATTTAAACTATTTTGAGATAATTAAAACATTAGAGAAAGATTAACTCTTCCTTTTCTCCCTCTTGTTTATTTTATGCTCATGCTTCATTAAGAAAATACCAGAACCAATTATCAGTATATATCCAAAATATACTGAATTATCTGGAGATTGACCAAATATTAAATACCCCAAAATACCTACAAATGTAATTTTCAAATAATGGTATGGTGCTAAAGCAGACATATTAGCCTTTTTCATTGCCTTAAAAAAGGCAATAGAATGGGTTACATAACAAATAGTAATAACAATAAAATATAATGCATAAATAGGCTTTAATTCCAGGCTATAAAATGGCATAAATTCACCCGGTATTGGAAAATTAAAACCAATATTAACATATTTTCAATTTAAAAAAGGTACAGGAAATGCAAAAAATGAAGAAAATAACAAAGAATAAAACGCTTGTGTTTTATTCTTTGCAGTTTTTCCTAAAATTTTTACAGATATACTGTTGGCTGTCCAGCTAAGTATTGCTAAAAAAGTAAATGTGTAATATTTATTATAATCCATAACCGACACCTTACTAATATCAATAAACGGAAAAGATAGATTGATTAAACCAGGGTAAATAACTGCCAGCGCTCCTAAAAAACTAGCAAAAATTGCAATAAATTTTGAAAAAGAAAATTTTTCCCTAAAAGACAATATGGCGATAATTGCCCATAACACCTGTTCTAAATATGACAAAGCCGTAGCGTTAACAACCTTAACATACTGCAAAGAATACATAAAAAACAATGATCCAGCTGCACTAAAAAACCCTCTCAATATATGCAATTTTAGTTGTGGAGTTTTTAATATTTGCATTCCTTCATTAAACACCCAAGGTAATATAATGATTAAACAGCAAAATTTATAAAAGAACACCACTTGGCTTGAATTTAAGTCAATTGAAAGCTTTTTCATCAATATATAAATCAATGATAATGCAAAAGAATTCAATATCATGTATCCAATTCCTCTAAGTCTGTTGTTTTTATTCATTTTTATTACTGATCTTTAAATTAAATGACACTTTAACCCCATTTTTGATATTGGATATATGAAGCTGACTATTGTGATCTTCAAGTATTCTTTTGACAATTGACAATCCCAAACCCATACCCGATGCTTTGGTTGTGATATATGGCTCTGCTATCCTATAAATTAAACCTTGTTCTATCCCTTTTCCATTATCCTTAACCGATATTTCTAAAACATTGCCCTTAATCTGTTTTAGGAAGAATTTTATTTCACCTAATTCTTCATTATTTACATACTTGGAAAGTATAGATTCAGCAGCATTTTTTGCAATGTTCGTCAATACTTGCGTAATTTGTGTTTTGTCACATTTAACATACTGATTTTCCACTTCATAATCAAATGAATATTTAATTTTTCGAAAAACATTCTGTTGATTAAAAATTACTTCATTAATTATCTGTTTAATATTATGAGAGTTTAATTTAGGTTTAGGTATTCTTGCAAACTGTATAAATTCACTCACTATTGAATGAATGTCATTAACATTTCTAATGATCGCATCAACGTATTTATTATAATTATCTACATCATTCTTATCGATTTTTTGAGAAAATTTACTTTTTAATCTTTCTGCAGAAAGCTGAATTGGGGTAAGTGGATTTTTGATTTCATGTGCAATTCTTCTGGCCACATCTGACCAAGCAGCTTCTCTTTGAGCCACAACCAATTGCGTTATATCTTCAAAACTAATAACTATATTACTAATCTTACTATCAATTATTACCGCTCCAATTTTAATAAATAAATGTATAGCTCTTCCCTTCCTCTTGATAATTATATTTTCATTAAATACATTGCCAGGTTCATTCTGTATGAGATAAATTAAATCGGCAATTTCCGGAATTACCTTAAATATCTTCATATTGCTATCAAAATTTTCTAGACCTAATAATTTTTTAGCTGAATAATTATATAATGATATACGCCCATCTTTATCAATTGCAATAACACCAGATGAAATTTCCTTTAAAACTGTCTCTATAAATTTTATTCTTTCATCAATACTCTTATAAGCAATTTTTAATTCATTGTGTTGCTTTTCTATAGTGCTTGTCATCTTATTAAACGCTTTGCCCAGTTGAGAAACTTCATCACTTGATTGAATCTCAGGAACTCTAATAGAATAGTCACCCTTTTTAATTTTAGCCGTTGCATCTAAAAGCCTATTTAACGGATTGGCTATAATATTTGCTAACTTCACTGAAATAACGAATGAAAAAAAACACATTAAAGATGATAGAATTATAAAAGTAACTTGCAGACTCCTTTTAGTAAATTTTAAATCTGCTAATAAATAGTAATATTTATCTTTTGAATCTTGAGTCTTTCTCAAATAATTTATGATTTCTTTATCCATATATTTTCCAATCATTAGATATACATCTCTAAAAAATACATCCCCTAATTTTATGTCTATATCTAATTTTGTAATTGCTCTAATATTGTCTCCCCCTTGATTCTCTAGTAGGACTATCTTTTTCTCATCCACCATTTTATAAATCTGGGGAGAAATCTTTTGAAAAATAAACGAAAAACTAAGTGAATTTTTGGCTATAACAGCATCTTTTGTGAAAATTATTGCCTCTGAAATTCCTCTGCTTTTTACTTGTTCATCAAGTATAAAATTTAACTCACCACTTTCATCTACGATTTTAATTTGTTTTTCAACAGCTTTTTCAATTTGAAGAAGTTCAAATTTAATCTTTTCGTTATTTTCTTTTAAATATAATTTAGCTACATTTACAGTATCAGAAACAGCCTTACTTACTTGATCATTAAATAATGATTCTATGCCAATATAGTAGTATATAGATGCTAAAAAGCCGATTAAAAATATAGGAGAAATTGTTGCGATTCCAGCAATTAAAATAATAAATTTTTTTCTTAGTGAGAGGTCTAAAAACTTACTTTTAAAATTTCTTATCACTTACATTAATTACAAATTAATAATTTTTGGTTTTTTTTTTGCCCTATACCATAATGTTATTATGGCTTTTGTGATTGAAATAGAGGTGAACATTGAGCATAAAATCCCTACAATCAATGTTATTGCAAATCCTTTAGTGGGTCCAGTTCCAAATATATAAAGAACAATCGCAACAAGAATGGTTGTAGTATTTGAATCAAAAATTGTAATAAATGCATATTTATATCCATTATGCAATGCATTGAGTGGCGCCATACCCTTTTTTAATTCTTCCTTTACCCTTTCAAAAATCAATACATTTGCATCCACAGCCATACCAAGGGTTAAAACTATACCAGCAATTCCAGGTAAAGTTAAGGTCGCGCCAAAAATTGAAAGCACACTAATCATCATTATAAAATTTATAACCAATGCAACGCTTGCTATGAGTCCAAAAAACCTGTAATAACCTAACATTATAGCAAAAACCAGAAGTGATGCAATTATACAAGCTTTTATACCAGCTTTAATAGATTCCATTCCAAGTGTAGGACCAACTAATCTTTCTTCTATAATTTTTAGAGGTACCGGCAAAGCACCAGCCCTAAGCAACAATGCTATGTCAGTTGCCATCTCAGGAGTCATATTACCCGATATAATTCCTTCACCTCCTAATATAGGTTCGTTAATAACCGGATGACTAATAATTTTATCATCAAAAACAATTGCTAACATTTCACCATTATTTTTTGTGGTTATGTCTGCAAATATTTCTCTACCCAAATTACCAAAACGAAACCTAATCACTGACTCACCTAATTTGCCATAATCCACACTTGCAAACTCCAACATGTCACCAGTCATAACTGGCCTATTTTCAACTATAAGAGCACCTTTACCATTTTCTAAAGGAAGCACCTTTGAATTAATTAATAGTGCAATTTTTTCAGACTCAGTTAAATTCTCTGTGAATTTATTTTTAACCATGTGAAAAGTAAGCCTTGCAGTTTTTCCAATGATTTTTTTTATCTCCTTAGGATCACTAAGCCCAGGCACCTGAAGTAATATCATGTCTTTCCCAAAAGTTTGAATTTCAACTTCCTTAGTGCCTACGGAATCAACTCTCTTGCGGATAATTTCAATACTCTGATTTAAAACGTCTGATGTTAATCTTTGAATATATTCGCTGTCAAACTTCATAACAAAATCATCCCCAGATTCATCCAAAACAAAATCCTTATTTTTTAACAGATTTTTTACTTCCCTTAATGCATCTTTATTCTTAATAGTATTAATTGAAAATTTTAAATAATTTTCTTTAAGATCCCAATTGTCAAAATCAATGTTACTACTTTTCAATTTGTTTTTAAATTGTTCTGCATTTAAAAAAAATTTTTCCTTTATATAATCATCTAAATTAGCCTGTATCATTAGTGAAACGCCACCTCTTAAATCAAGTCCAAAATTTATCTTCTGATTTATTAAAAACTTAGCTTCCTTTGTATTATAAAAGAATGTAGGAATAGAAAAATAAATTGAAAGTAATACAACGATGATTATACTCGCTAATTTCCACTTCGAAAACTTCAACATTAAGTTTATTATATAAAATAATTAATCAAATAAATAAGGAATATTTTCTAATTATGCAAGAAAAATTTGAACCAACAATTATTATATTATCTGCAGGAAACGGAGAAAGAATGCAATCCTCCATTCCCAAGGTATTACATAAAATCAGCTCACAATTAATAATTGAATATGTTATAAAGCTAAGTATATCATTAAATAGCGGTTCAAATCATACTCATATTGTTGTTAATCGGGAGTTACAAAATCATGCAACCTTTCAAGAGCTACATGATAAGTACAAATTACATGAAATAGTTCAAAGTGAAAGGCTTGGAACAGGAGATGCAGTCAAGACAGCATGCGATAATATTGAATCTCTAAACGATTTAGTGCTTATTTTATATGGTGACACTCCCTTTGTTACAAAAGAAACTATATTTAGTATGCATAATAAAATTAAAGGTGGTGCTGATTTATGCATAATTGGCTTTAACTCCAGAAATCCTGAAGGTTATGGCAGAATCATATCCGATAATCATAATAAAATATCAGAAATTATCGAGGAAAAAGAAGCCACTGCTATGCAAAAAGAAATTAAATTATGTAATTCAGGTATTATTTTGGTGAAAAAAGAAGCTCTATGTGATTTTTTACATATAACTGGTGAAAATAAATATAGCCTGCATCATGAATTTTATCTAACAGATATAGTAAAATATTTAAACCAAAAGCAAAAAAATTGTAGCTATGTTATTGCAAAAGCTGATGAAGTAATTGGAATCAACAATAGGAATCAGTTGGTATATGCCGAAAAATATAATCAATCCCTAATTGTAAATAGATTGCTAAATAATGGAGTGACGGTAATAAATTCTGAAACTAGCTACTTTGCAAATAATATTGATATCCAAAATGACGTAACGATATATCCGAATGTATTCATAGGAAGCAATATATACATCGAAAGCAATTCTATTATACATTCTTTCTCACACATTGAAGGAGCTACTATTGAAAATGGTTCTATTATAGGGCCTTTTGCCAGAATCAGACCAAAAACTAAGATAGGAAAAAATTCAAAAATTGGCAATTTTGTTGAAGTAAAAAATTCCGACTTAATGAAAAATGTGAAAGCTGGTCATTTATCATATATTGGAGATGCGACAATTTCAAATAATGTTAACATTGGTGCAGGAACAGTATTTTGCAATTATGATGGCAAAAATAAACACCATACCTTTGTTGGAGAAAAAGTATTTATTGGTTCAAATTCATCAATTATCTCACCAGTAAAAATTAACTCAAAAGCAATGATTGCAGCCGGTAGTGTAATAACAAAAGATGTTGAAGAAAATGCTTTGGCAATAGCTAGATCAAAACAGATAAACCTAAAAAATAAATCAAAAATCTCTTAGATAATTATTATCTAGTAAATAGCTTGTTGATTGATAAAATGTCACCGTGTCAAAAAGATGCTTCTCATCATATTCAATCAATTTTTGCTCTAAATTCTTATCAACTGAATAACCCCAATGCATCTTCTTTGGTCCAAGTATTGTGAATTTATCATTAGAATATAACCCTACCTTTTGGTAAGTGCTAACAAAAGCTCTATTAGCAGGTGAGTTAATAATATCCTGTCCTAAAAATTTGCTGCTATATGGTTTACCTAATATCCCAAGCAAGGTTGGAGCAATATCAATTTGACTAGATAAATTATTTACAATTGCTGGCTTCAAAATCTTTGGAGCGTACATAATCAAAGGTATATGATACTTATTTAGAGGTATGTGTGTTTTCCCTGCACTTCCAGCACAATGGTCTGCCACAATTACAAAAATAGTATTGTCAAACCATGATTTTTTCTTAGCATCTTCTATAAGCTGTTTAATTGCAAAATCTGTATATTTTACTGCCCCCTCTCTTCCTGAACCAGATGGAATATCAATTTTACCTTCAGGATAAGTATATGGTTTATGATTTGAGGTCGTTAGTATCAATGAGAAGAAAGGGATATTGCTAGCATATGATTTATCCGCTTCACTAATGAATTTATCAAATAAATCCCCATCGCTCACTCCCCAAATATTTGAAAAATTTATCTCTTGTTTATCAAAATTAGCTCTATCAACAATTTCAAAATTGTTATTAGCAAAGAAATAGTTCATATTGTCAAAATAACCGTATCCACCATATATAAATTTATTTTCATAACCAAGATTTTTAAAAACCGAGCCAATACTAAAAAGACTCTCGTTATTTGGCCTTCTCAAAATTGAGTTACCAGGCAATGGTGGTAGAGATAAACTAATTGCCTCAAGCCCCCTTACTGTTCTCGTACCAGTTGCATAAAAATTATCAAAAAATAGACTTTTTGAAATTAGCTCATCCATAAAGGGAGTAATATTTTGCTTATTACCAAAATATTCAAAAAATTCTGCACTTAGGCTTTCAACAACAATTAAAGCTATATTGTATTTTTTACCTTTAGAGTTAATTGGAGTTATTTTTCTTGATATATCAGTTAGCGTATCAGAAATATACTCACTATTATTTGTTGATATTTTTTCTCTGAGATTCTTTAAAACTTTACCCTCATCACAATTAATATAAAAAGCTTTATAGCTCAATGTATTATTATTGAACGCACTAAAAAGACTATCTAATCCATTATAAGATAGATTCATGGCGTAATTATTGATATCAAATTCCTTGTTAATTAAATTTTTCGGATTAAAGCTATAACTAAGACCCAAAAAAATTATTAATAAAAGCGACCCCTTCAATATAAAAAATTTACCAAATTTCTTATATTCAATTTTTTTCAATATCCGTTCTATTAGAAAATAAAAAACTGGCACCAATAGCGCTATGACAATAAGAATTTTCACAAGTGGATAAGATTCATATATATTGCCCGTCACCTCCCTACGATATACTAAATAGTCAACAGCAATAAAATTATACCTAATTCCAAATTCATCCCAAAAACACCATTCAGCAACTAAATTAAACAAAAGTACATAGATATACATAAAAATAAATATAACACCTAAACATTTTGTTAATTTATAATTAATTACTACTTTTGGTAATGCCAGATATAAAAGTGATATAGGAGTTAAAATATAAAATAGGACAGATAAATCACTAATCTCACCTAAAAATATTATTTTTATGACATCAAATATATTTCCATCTATTTGATTTAAAAACACACTTTGAGCTATAAGGGCTGCTCTTGTTAAAAACATTATAATGCAATACGCAATAGACAAGCGTAAAATTGACGCCAAATATCTTGAATCCTTCATTCTGTATTATAGATAACTACAAGGGCTACAAACTACAACAAATATTTTATTTTTCAAGCTAATATATTTTTATGGCTCAACCAATCAGAAATCACTTTTTTTCAACCTTGTCTGTCGAAATTGCTTGTTCTTTACTTCTTTCTAATGATTGCCCCCTTTTCAATAGACTCCAGTGCATAACTGCACAACTCCTCAAAAGGCACTCCATTTTTTTCTGATAACGCTTTTAGTTCTTCTAGACTTTTCATAATTTCAGGCGGAACAGTACCACCCCTTTCCTTTGAAAGCCAATCAGCCTGAAATTGGATTGGATGATGATCTTTATCTGGGGCTCCTATGTAAAAGGTAACCGGTGATGTCTTACCAGAAAACGTGCACGGAATCTTAAACTTTTTCATAATTGTATACTTTCAGTCACTCTAGTTTAGATTCTAAATGTTTATCTTTCCAAATACAATAAATAAATTCATTATACCAATCACCAAAAAGACTAGATGCTAAGTAATCTATTGGTAAAAATTATTTATATATCCTTGATCTAAATTATATTTCTTGATCCAATTAAGCAACAGGACTTTGTACTCTTTTTTGATCCCTTCATCGCTAAAAATTGCATTAACTCCATTATAACAAAGTATTGCAAGCTCCTCTGCCCTTAGAGGAATAAAATTTTCGGGGATATTATACTTATCATTCAAGCCAGCAAGTACTACAATAGCTTCTTTTAATGGTATACCACCAATATTAGGATTATCTGAGCTTAAGGTAATTTTCATTTTATATTTCCTGAATAGCTTAAAAAAAGGATGTTGCCAAAAATCTCTGATATAAATTTTTTTTCCTCCCTTTGATTTTGCACAAGGAATATATTTGTTATCATTATCCTGTTTAACGTGAAGACATAGACCTAAATTTAAATTAACAATAGGCATCATTATCAAAGTTATGGCTTTTTGTTTTATAAATTCAATTACCTCAATATCTTCAATTACTTGAAACCCATGAGCTAATCTTGTGATTGGCAATGATTTTGCAACATCAAACATGTGTTCAACACCAATTCCTTCTCCACCATGAGCTTCGCAACCAAGCCCTAGATCATGTACTTTTTCATAACCAGCCTTTAAGTGCACTGGCCATCCAGATTCATCCTTTTCATGACCTGCTGATTCTATTCCTACAAATACATTTGGCACAATCTTTTGCGCTTCTTCCAACCAACCAGCGGCCTCTAAAGTTCTTTCATGAGTAGTTTTTTCATCTCCAGCCATTTTAGTTTTATTAAAACAATGTAAAAATCTGAGATGCACACCTTTTTGTTTAAACTTCTCAATTACTTCTTTAAATAATAGATATAATTTCTTTCTTGCATTTGTAGCATCTTCATCTGGAAAAAGTAGATACGCAATTTTTATATTTTGCTGAAGTTCTGTATAAAATATTTTTTGTTTGATGCAATCATTTAGGTAGCTGTCAAGTAAAAACATCATGTCATCTTTAGTTTGAATGCCCCCTGGTGGATGTCTATGCCCTTGAACTGTTGCCATTATTCTATCAAAATCTTTAAAACTATCTACATCAATATTATATTCTAAATTCTGAGGTTCTGCATTTTCATTTAGTACTATACCATCTTTAAATATGTCTACGTAATGTTCATGCGGATCTAAAACAGATAAAGATTGTGACCCATTCGAATAGACATATTTACCATCTTGTTCCTTCTTAATTGATATAAATTTATTTCTTACACCTAAATCCCAAGCAATTCGTGGAGAAATTACTCCTGGTAAATGCACATGAATGTCACAAATTGGCAATTCATCTATCATATTTTTTGTAAGTAAAGTAAGATTTTGCAAGAAATTCCTTGTCATAATATTTAGGTTGGTAGTATATGGTGACTTTATATGGTATCATTACTATATTACTATTTTAAAAATGCAAGAATTTTAAGAATGAAAAAAATAAAAGAATCGTATTCTTTTGATGATGTTTTGATTGAACCGAATTATTCCAATATAATTCCAAAAGAAGCTGATGTGACTACAAAATTAACGAAAAAAATTACCCTTAAAATTCCGTTAATATCTGCAGCAATGGATACTGTTACAGAGCATAAAATGGCAATAAAAATGGCTCTTCTTGGTGGGATAGGAGCAATTCATAAAAATTTAAGTATTGATTTGCAGTGTAAAGAAGTAAGCAAAGTAAAAAAATATAAAATTGATCCTTTAAAGGATAAAACTTCCTGTCATGATAAGCATAATAATCTTAAGGTAGTTGCTGCTGTAGGAACCGGAGAGGATGCAATAAAAAGGATCGAGGCATTGATGAAAGTAAATGTTGATGCAATTGTTATTGATACATCGCATGGTCACTCACAAAATGTTATTGATACGATAAAGAAAATTAAAAAATTGTATCCGCAAGCAGAGATAATTGCAGGCAATATTGCGACTAAAGATGCTGCTTTGGCATTACTTTACGCAGGAGCAGATACATTGAAGGTTGGAATTGGACCTGGTTCAATTTGCACAACTAGAATTGTTTCAGGCGTTGGGGTTCCACAGTTATCTGCAATTTTAGAAATTGCTGATATATGTAAGGCAAAAGATTCTTTCTTGATAGCAGATGGAGGAATAAAATTTTCTGGAGATTTAGTTAAGGCTATTGCTGCCGGTGCCGATTGCGTAATGTTGGGTTCTCTTTTAGCTGGCACAGATGTAGCTCCAGGTAAAATCATTATTATTGATAACAAAAAGTATAAAAAATATAGAGGCATGGGCTCTATTGAGGCAATGAAAGCTGGCTCTGCAGATAGATATTTTCAAAAAGGTGAAACCAATTTAGTCCCACAAGGAGTAGAGGGGTATATAGAATATAAAGGAGCAGTAAGTGGTGTAGTGACTCAATTACTTGGTGGATTAACTTCAGCAATGGGATATACGGGCAACAAAAATATTGCTGAAATGAAGAAAAACTGCAAATTTATAAAAATTACTCCTGCAGGAATGAGAGAAAGCCATATTCATAGCTTAGACCAGTCAAAACCAACTACAAACTACAAAAATACAATATGAACAATCACGATAAAATTTTAATTCTTGATTTCGGTTCCCAGTTAACTCAATTGATTGCTCGCAGAGTTAGAGAGCTTAACATATATAGCGAAATTAGGCCTTTTTCAATTTCAGATAAGGAAATAAATAACTTCAATCCAAAAGCGATAATATTATCCGGTGGTAGTGAGTCTGTTACTGATTTTGACTCACCCAAAATACCAAAAGTTATTTATGAACTAAATGTTCCAATTTTAGGTGTATGTTATGGTCAACAAGCAATATGTAAAGATTTTGGTGGAACTGTATCTAGCTCTACATCAAGAAGTTATGGCGCTGCACAGTTAGAAATTCTGGAAAAATCAATGTTATTTGATAATTATTGGCAACCAAAAAATAATTATCAAGTTTGGATGAGCCATGGAGACTGCATAAGCAAATTACCAAATGATTTTAAGGTTATTGCAAAAACAGACAAAGCACCATATGCAGCCATTGAGCATAAAACAAAAAATATATTTGGAATACAATTTCATCCTGAAGTTTCACATACACTCGATGGGATAAAATTAATCGACACCTTCCTTACAAAAATTGTTGGCTGTAAAAAAGATTGGGAAATGGGCTGTTTTATAGATGAAGCAATAAATCAAATAAAAAATAGTGTGGGAAAGCAAAAAGTTGCACTTGGTTTGTCTGGGGGGATTGATTCAACAGTTGTAGCAACTCTTCTCAATAAAGCAATTGGAAAACAACTTTATTGTATTTTTGTTAATAACGGACTTTTGAGACATAATGAGGTTGAAGAGGTTGAAAAAAGCTTAAAAGATAATTTTGATCTACAAATAATCACAATCGACGCTCAAAAAAAGTTTTTATCTGAACTAAAGGGAGTAACTGATCCTGAAGAAAAAAGAAAGATAATAGGTCGAGTATTTATCGAAACATTTCAAAGTGCTATTAAGGATATTGGAGATATTCGATATCTTGCACAAGGGACTATATATCCAGATGTTATTGAATCAGCTGCCACTTCTACTGGTAAAAAAGTAACTATAAAATCACATCATAATGTTGGTGGATTACCAAAAGATATGGGAAATCTAAAACTTATTGAACCACTTAGGTTATTATTCAAAGATGAAGTGCGAAAACTAGGCAAAGAACTAGGAGTGCCAAGTTTAATTTTAAATAGGCATCCATTTCCTGGTCCAGGTTTGGGAATCAGAGTGATTGGTGAAGTGACTGAAGAAAAATGCGAGATCCTCAGAAAAGCTGATTATATATTCATTAATACTCTGAAGGAAAATGGTCTTTATGACAAGATATGGCAAGCTTATGTGGCACTTTTGCCTGTTAAAACTGTTGGTGTCATGGGTGATGCAAGGACATATCAACATATATGTGTACTTAGAGCTGTCACCTCTGTAGATGGGATGACTGCTGATTATGTAGATTTGCCTCATAGCATACTTGGACATGTTGCAAGAAAAATTGTAAACGAAGTTCAAGGAATTAATAGAGTTGTATATGACGTTACATCAAAACCACCTGCAACAATAGAAATGGAATAAATAATATGTGCGCCGTGCATGATGTAAGAGTAGAGGGTTCAAGTCTCTCATGGGCTGATATAGAGCTGTCCATTAGCTGAGGCAAGGTTAACTTCGTGAGGAGTTGGCGGAAGGAAGCTGACGGCAAAGTAAGGCTGAGACGAACAGAAACTTGGTAGTAGGCCGTTATAACT
>NZ_JAJBJD010000102.1 GCF_021811875.1 Candidatus Bandiella numerosa
ACTTTCTTGAATTCCTATTATTCTATCAGCTTTTATACCAAACTTATCGTTCTTCTTTATATGAATCTAATTTTTTAAATCCATTTATTGCATATCTTCCTTGCTTTGCATTTATGCAACGGCCTTAAATTGATATATTTGCTTTTACTTATACTCAATTAATCTTTATTAATCTCGTTTTATTTTATTCTCTTCCTACTAGTTCAAGCAACTTATTTGCATAATTAGCATAATCCTGATTAATTTTTATACTCAGAAATTAAATTTCTAAATTTTTTGCAACAACACATTCAGAACCAGATTCAACTTATAATGGCATATTATCGTGCTTTCTCCATGGTTTTTCAACTTTTTTATTTTCAAGCATTGCTAAATACTTACATATTCTCCATCTAGTTCGGTGAGGTTTTATAATATCATCTAAATAACCACGTGATGCTGCAACAAGTGGTGATGCAAATTTTTCTTCGTACTCATCCACCGTCACTCCCTTCAGTATTTTTACCGCCCCCTTTGCTCCCATAACTGCAATCTCTGTATCAGGCCAAGCCAAATTAATATCACCTCTTAAATGCTTTGAGCTCATAACAATATAAGCGCCTCCATAAGATTTTCTTGCAATAAGGCTAATTTTTGGAACTGTAGCTTCAGCATAAGCATATAATAATTTTGCACCGTGCTTGATAATTCCTTTATGTTCTTGATCAGTCCCTGGTAAAAACCCTGGTACATCAATGAACGACACTATTGGTATACCAAAAGCATCACAAAACCTTATAAATCTTGCGGCTTTTATAGATGCATTAATATCTAAACAACCAGCTATTTCCATTGGTTGATTTGCTATAATACCTACAGGTCGCCCTTCAAATCTTGCAAATCCAACCATAATATTTTTTGCATAATTTTCTTTTATCTCAAAATAATCACCCTCATCAACTACTTTTTCAATGAGTTGCTTCATATCATAAGGTTTGGTATTATCTTTTGGCACTAAAGTTTCCAAGGACATTTCAATTCTATCTGCAGGATCGTTTGTTTTATAAGTTGGCAACTCTGCTACATTTGAGGATGGCAAGAAATCAAAAAGCCTTCTTACCATTTGCAGACACTCTATATCATTTTCTGCGACATAATCAATAACACCGCTTTTTTTCATATGAACCTGTGCTCCACCAAGCTCATCATGCGTTACATCCTCATGCGTGGCAGTTTTCACTATGTCTGGTCCCGTCAAATACATATATGA
Source organism: Candidatus Bandiella numerosa (assembly GCF_021811875.1). Lineage (GTDB taxonomy): Bacteria > Pseudomonadota > Alphaproteobacteria > Rickettsiales > Midichloriaceae > Aquirickettsia > Aquirickettsia numerosa_A. The sequence continues at coordinate 1,250 of NZ_JAJBJD010000102.1, forward strand.
GGTCTGATTAACCATAAATATAAAGTCTGTTAATGCTGGAGAATATACTGCTCCTCCGGCACACGGTCCCATTATTATTGAAATTTGAGGTATCACTCCTGAAGAATCTACATTCCTTTGAAAAATTTCTCCATATCCTTTCAGGGAATCTACACCTTCTTGTATTCTTGCTCCTCCTGAATCATTTATCCCAATAATAGGAGCCTTCAATTTCAAAGCTAAATCTTGTATCTTAGTAATTTTTTTTGCATGCATTTCACCTAATGAACCGCCTATAACAGTAAAATCCTGACTAAATACAAAAACCATTCTCCCATTAATAGTGCCATAGCCAATAATAACACCATCGCCTGGAAAAATTTTATCTTGCATACCAAAATTTTGACACCTATGTTCAATAAAAGCATCCATTTCCTCAAATGAATCTGGATCTAACAAAATTTCTATTCTCTCCCTAGCAGTTAATTTGCCAGATTGATGCTGTCTATCTATCCTCTCTTGTCCGCCACCTAATCTTACCGCTTGTATTTTTTCATTTATTTTCTCGTTAATTTTTTTATGTTGCATAACTCTGCCATATATTAATATTGTGCATATACTAATAAAAAAATAATTCTTTGACAATGTTTTGAAAATTATCGTATAACAAATAGCTATTAAATATGTGGCTTCACTATATTTTTAAGCTTCAAGTGACAAAAAATTAATTAACCTTTTTTAATGAATATATTTACGCATTTTAGAAATATACTGTTTACTGATGTTGAATCTATTTATCCAAAAATTATAGAACGTGATGACATTAAAGTTGAATTTCCAAATAATCCTGAATACGGAGATTTATCATCTAACATTGGAATAATTATTGCTAAAAAAATAAAAGCCAATCCTAAAGATATTGCTGAAAAAATATTGAAAGTTATCAGCAAAAATGAATATATAGATGCGGTCACAATTGCAGGAGCTGGATTTTTAAATATTAAAATAAAAAAAAGCTTTTGGTATTTATTTTTAAAGCAATTAGTAAATAGTGGGCATGATTACCCTCAGATGAATATTGGCAAAGGTGAAAAAGTAAATATAGAATTTGTTTCTTCTAATCCAACAGGTCCACTTCATTTAGGACATGCTAAGGGAGCAGTATTTGGTGATGTAATTGCAAATTTACTTTTAAAATGTGGTTACAATATTACAAAAGAATTTTACATTAATGATGCAGGCAACCAGATTAATAATTTAACCAAATCGCTAAAAATTAGATACAAACAATTGCTTGGAGAAAAAATAGAATTAGAGGAAAATTGCTACCCTGGCGAATATCTCATAGAATTAGCAAAAAATTTACATGAAGAAATTAGAGATGATACAAATAAACTAAATGATGAAAATTTTTTAAATAATTTTGCTGTTGAAAAAATATTAGAAATTATTAAAAATGAACTCCATCATCTTGGTGTCTATCATGATAATTTTGTTTCTGAAAAGCAATTGATACTACAGAATAAAGTTAAACATTGCATAGATTTTTTAAAGGAAAAAAATTTGCTCTACCAAGGTATGCTGGAAAAACCAAAAGGTGAATCAAGCGATGACTGGGAACCAAAAGAACAAACTTTGTTTAGATCAACAAATTACGGCGATGATATTGATAGAGCTGTAGTAAAATCTAATGGGGAATACACATATTTTGCATCTGACATCGCCTATCACCTAGATAAAATTGAACGAGGATTCAATAATATGGTGTTATTACTTGGAGCTGATCACATAGGCTACAAAAAAAGATTAGTAAGTTCTGTAAATGCTTTAAGCGACGGGAAAGCTAAATTGGATGTTAAAATTTGTCAATTAGTGAAGCTTTTAAGGGATGGTAAACAAATAAAAATGTCCAAGCGTTCAGGAAATTTTATTTCTTTAGAAGAAATATTAGATGAAATTGGTAAGGATGCTCTAAGATTTGCAATCCTATCTAAAAGCTCAGATACGGTACTAGAAATAGATGTTGAAAAACTAAAACAACAAAATAAAGACAACCCAGTCTTTTACGTACAATACGCATCTGCTAGAGCAAATTCTATTTTAAAAAAGGCTAAAGAAATGCAAATTAATATTGAGAGCCTTGTTAAAGAAGAAATTGATCTATCACTACTTGATAGTGAATATGATTTTAACTTAATTAAGATATTAGCACTATACCCAAAAATACTAACTTCTTGCCTAAATACTCTAGATCCTCATAAGATATCATATTACCTATATGATTTGGCGTGTAGTTTTCACCAAATATGTAGCAAAGGCACTAAAGAAGAAAATATAAAATTCATAACCAAGGACAATGTTGAATTAACAAAAGCACGCATTTTATTAGTTCATGCTACTACATTAGTTATCGCCTCAGGATTAAAAATCTTGGGAATTAAGGCAGTAGAACAAATGTAATATAAAATAATTCATAAATCTTTTGTTGCGCTTGCGATATTTTTCACGCCTCATATCGTTTTTACTGTTATATATTGTAAGACCATTGCATAATAGGCAGAAAGAAACATATATGATAGAATGAAAAGATAAGTACATACGAAAGAGGAGGCAAAATGTCATTTTTAGTAAGAGAAGCAGAAGAACGTATAGAGAAGAGTAAGT
>NZ_JAJBJD010000103.1 GCF_021811875.1 Candidatus Bandiella numerosa
CTTGAATTCCTATTATTCTATCAGCTTTTATACCAAACTTATCGTTCTTCTTTATATGAATCTAATTTTTTAAATCCATTTATTGCATATCTTCCTTGCTTTGCATTTATGCAACGGCCTTTATTATGAAAAGTATTGGGATGCCTAAGACAATCCGTATTGCTTAAAAATACTGAGAAAAGGTACTTGCGGTATTTATGCAACAAAGTTCTTCTAAATCACTATTTTTGCCATGTTTATTAGTATGGCTCTCGCACACTTTACACGCTTTTTCTATTGAAATTTCATAATTTTTTTGAACATTCTCCTTACTGTGATAACTCATGTACACCCCCATATTACCAAAATAATGGGTGAACTAAATTAACACATCCACCCTGTATGATTTCAGTCTTTCATAAAATTCTAGTATTGTCAAAAATTTAAAAATTCTCTTTAAGCCATACCCAAATTGATTTTAAAACCCCATTTTTGTCTTCAAGCAAATTCTTTTTATGGTGATTCATATTTTCTATGCATCTTAACATTCCTATCGGAGCGGAAAAGCTACTCTTTAAAAAATTACTAGGAATCCCCTCTTGATTATTAGGTATGCCAATTCTCGCTTTTACCTCAAAGACTTCCTCTATTAATTCTTTTATCCCTATCGATTGTGCACATCCACCTGTAAATATTACTTTACTTACTAACTCCATCATATCGTTATCTTGTAGCTTATTTTTTAACAATGTTAATATTTCATGCATTCTTGCAATAATTACATCATTAAGCTCATTTTGGTTAATAAAACACTCATCTTCATAAGATACATCCATATCAACCTTTATAGCCTGAGCAGACGAATCACCAACTGACCTAATCATGGAACCATGTTTATTTTTAATTTTCTCAGCTATTTTCATATCTAAGTTAAACACCTTGGCAATATCTTTTGCAAGATTTATGCCACCATATGGCACTCCATCCGTAAAAATTATTTTATCATTAACGAACAAAGAGATTGTTGATGAAGCACCGTTAATTTCAATTAATGCACAACCAAATTCCATTTCTTCAATTTTTAAGCATGCTACCCCAGCAGCGTATCCACTGCATATATAACCCTCAATTTTAAGTTGGCATAGCTCAAGACACTTTGAAATATTTACTGTGTAGTTTATCGGCACACTTACCATATGAAAAAATCCTGTCAGCTTATTTCCATAAAGCCCCAGAGGATACGATATACCTCTATTCCCATCTAGTATATATTCATATGGAAAAGTATGTACAATCTCCACCTCTTGCTTACTAAATTTTCCCAGCACTTTAAACAAAAGCTTATTTAAATCTTTAACAGTAACTTCTTGATTCGAAAGAACTATATCTGCTGAACTTCTTTCAGAAATAAGAAATGATGAATTAAGACTTATAAACACATTTTTAATATTAACGGCGGCCATTTTTTCTGCTACTTCCACTGACTTGATTATAGCATTTTTTGCAATTTCCAAATTAACAATCATACCAGATTTAACTCCACCTGAAGCAGTTTCCGACACTCCTAAAATTTCATAATTATCCGCATATATTCTCTTAACTATAAAGCAAGTTATTTTTGTACTGCCTATGTCTAATATAGAAATTATATTTTTTCCTTTAATCATACTTTATCTTTCAATCTTAAAAATAGCTTTTCTGGATACAATCTTAAATCTATTATATCAATTTTATCCTTATATTTTAAACTATTTAACACTCTTTCCGATTTTTTAATTGAACTAGCAATATTATTTTCTGGTAATTTAATCACTATATTATCTTCAATATATACGTCCCATCTTCTATTACCAATATAATGCAGGCTTTTAATTTTTCCATACAACGAAAAAGGTTTTAACAAATCAAGAAACGTTTTCAGCTTATCATTAAAATTTTGTCCAAATATTATAACCAAATTTTTATATGAATCCACATCTTTTATTTTTAGTATTTTATTGCCCTCTTCATCAATTAACCAAGGCGAATTTTTATTCCACCATATAGCAAATGGCTTACGTTCATTAATTGTAATTTTTATTAGTCCTGAGTAATTTATATTGACGTTAACATCACTAATTTCATCTAATTTAAGCAATTTATCCCTAATGCCGTTCGCAGAAATCAAATATAGCTTTTGCCCTACCCTAACATTGATTAATTCAAGTATAGATTTTTTTAGCAATAAATTATTTCCTAAAACATCAATTTTTTTCAAACTAGCAAAGCTTTTAAAATCATTATGCAAATGATTTTCAATGTTTTTCATATAAGCATTGTTTTTAGCATAATAATATGACGTCATAAGTATTACTAATAGGAGGATAGATTTTAAAAACAATCTACGTATCATCACATTAATTAATAAATAGCATGAAGCTAATATAGCAATATTATACTTTTATTACCATAGATTAAATTTATTACTTTTTTTACAGTATAGCCTATGTAATAAGTAAAATCAGTAATCTAGTATCAATCTTCTGTTAAATTCATCATTAGTAAATTTTATATGTGCCCTCAAGTAATTTTTCTTAAGCAATTTTTCCGCAATTTCACCCCACTCAATAATTAAAATTCCATTTTCCATAGCATCTTCAATTCCAATGTTAAATAATTCTTTTTCAGATTTAATTCTGTACAAATCAAAATGCCAAATTTTAAATTTCTTAACATCATAAATGTGCACTAAATTGAATGTTGGGCTTGTTACATTTAGTGGATCTCCTCCTAGATTTTCAACAATACTTTTGGTAAAAGTTGTTTTACCCGATCCCAAGTCACCATATAATAATAGTACTTTGCTCTTTAATAACATTTTACCAATTTCATGCGACACTTTTTTCAATTCATCAAAGCCATATTCAATTATTTTTCTAGTCATAAAAATTATCTAGTGCATTCAAAATGCTTTTATAACATAAAATAATCAATAAATGCTTGAAAAAAATAATTTCGCATATAATATCACCTACATATTCCATTGGGATGTAGCCAAGCGGTAAGGCAACGGTTTTTGATACCGTCATGCGGAGGTTCGAATCCTCCCATCCCAACCATAAATGATCTCAAAATTAATTTTAAAAAAAATATTGCCAACTATAACCATTGTGCTACTGTTTAATTTAATATAACTTTAATTTAGTAGGCAAGATGTTGTTAAATTTTAAAAAAATAATGGTCATTTCTTTGATGATCTTTTCTATGAACTTTTTACTCAGTACTAATTCACGCGCAGATGCTTCTACTGATGCAGGAACTGGAATTGCTCAAGTACTTTGCAACGTAATTTCAGTCGCTCAGGGAGCAACTGGAAAAACAATAGCTACCCTTGTTATTATATCTACGGCAATAGGTTTGTTCTTAGGAAAAATTACTTGGGGTGTTGCCATAGCAGTTGCGGTTGGTATGGGCGTTCTATTTGGAGCAAATACACTAGTTTCATTTTTATCTAATACTGCTGGATCAGGAACTGCCACTGATGTTTGTAAAGGTCTTCAAAGTAGTACACCTCCACCTACACCTACGCCTCAAACATCATAACCTTTAGGATAAGCTATAAACTTTTGAATTAGCTTAATGCTTTTTCGGTACCTCAGCCAAGGATTGTAGGCAGTTAATCTACCACTTTTCTTGGCTTTTCTCGTGCTAAAAATCGTAATATTATCAAGCATCATATGTTGCTGTGTAATAAATATGAAGATATAACAATATACAAAAGACCATTGCATAATAGGCAGAAAGAAACATATATGATAGAATGAAAAGATAAGTACATACGAAAGAGGAGGCAAAATGTCATTTTTAGTAAGAGAAGCAGAAGAACGTATAGAGAAGAG
>NZ_JAJBJD010000104.1 GCF_021811875.1 Candidatus Bandiella numerosa
CTCTTCTCTATACGTTCTTCTGCTTCTCTTACTAAAAATGACATTTTGCCTCCTCTTTCGTATGTACTTATCTTTTCATTCTATCATATATGTTTCTTTCTGCCTATTATGCAATGGTCTTTATTATTTCTGACATATACTAACCTTATTTGTGTTATTGTGCATATCATATCAGCTTTCTCAATTGTATGCTATATTTGTTTAGCAATGCCTATTTTTTAACTCAAATAAAATTTGTTGCGCTTGCATTGGAGAAATATTGTTAATATCAATATTCTTAAGCATTATTAGCACTTCATTTTCTTCAACGTTATTATCTTCTTGGTAAGAATTTTGAACCTTAATTGAATCCTGTTTTTCAAAATTGCATAATATCTTTTTGGCAGTACTTATTACATCTTTTGGTAATCCTGCTAATTCTGCAACATGAATACCATATGAACTATCTGCCACACCAGAAATTATTTTATGCAAAAACACAATTTTCTTATCCCATTCTTTAACCTCCATAGTATAGTTAGCAACTTTACTGAGATACTTATTTAACTGAGTTAATTCATGATAATGTGTTGCAAATAAAGTTCTGCAATTAATTTTGTTGTGCAAATGTTCAAGCACAGCCCAAGCTATTGATATCCCATCATGAGTTGAGGTTCCTCTACCAATTTCATCAAGAATAACCAATGATTTTGCAGTAGCATTATTGATAATATATGCTGTTTCGGTCATTTCTACCATAAAAGTAGACTCACCCTTGGCAATGTTATCAGCGGCACCTATTCTACTAAATATTTTATCAACAACACCAATATGGACCTTTTTAGCAGGTACATAACTGCCAATTTGTGCAAGAATACAAATTAAAGCATTCTGCCTTAAAAAAGTACTTTTACCAGCCATATTAGGTCCAGTAATAAGCCATATTTTTTCTTCTTCTGTTATATTTGAAGTATTTGAAATGAAATTTTCTTTTTGAAAATGTTCTACAACCGGATGCCTTCCTTCCTCAATCAGAAATGCATCACTGCCATCTACAATTGGTCTAACATAATTATTTTGAACAGCAAATTCAGCCAGAGCACTGTAAAAATCAAGATTAGAAATACTATCTATAACTAAGCTAATCTCATCAAAATAGTTTTTGGTGCTATTACATAGTTTATTAAAAATTTCCTGCTCCAAATTACTAATTTTATTATCACAATTAAGCAGGACGTTTTCCAAATCTTTCAATTCGGTTGTAAAATATCTCACATAATTTCCTAATGTCTGCTTATGAATAAAAAAAGCACCATCTAATTTATCTGCATTTAAACTGGTCACTTCCACAAAATAGCCAAAAACATTATTTTTTGATATCTTCAAATTTTGCACACCAGTTTTTTTTCTATACTTATCCCGTATATTAATGATTTTTTCGTTGGAATTATTCTTTAAATCATACAGCTCATCCAGATATGCATCATAACCCTTTTTTATAAAACTTTGTCCCTCTATAGGTTCTTCACTGGAAATCAGAGCTTCTTCTAATTCAGTTACCAACTTGTCATATCCAAAAATTTGAGAAACGAGAGAATTTATCTCATCAATTAATTTTGTATCCTTAATTCTCAGCAATTCGCTGACCATAGTTGCAATTTTTAAACCATTCTTAACAACATTTAAATCTCTAGGTATTGCCTTATTGATAAATATTTTTGATAATGCCCTTTGAACATCTGGAAAATATTTTAGATATTCTCTAGTTTGCTTCCTGAGTTCATTTTTATTACAAAAAAATTCTACACAATCTAGCCTTTTATTTATAACTGCTGAATTATTAAGAGGTGAGTTCAATCTATTTTTTATTAGCCTAGCCCCTGCTGATGTTATGGTTTTATCAATTGTGCTAAGCAAATTGAACTCTCTGTTTGTAGCAGTTTTATCAAGCTCGAGGCTCATCCTAGTTGATGCATCAATTTCCATGAAAAATTCTCTATCCAGCTTTTTTAAAATTTTTAGCTTGGGTAGGTTATTCTTTTGAGTATGCACTATATATTCAACTAAAGAACCTGCAGCCATTACCTGCGCATGATTAAAATCTCCTAACCCTTTGATAGAATTAATCTTATAGTAATCTTCAAGTCTATTAACGCAACTCTTATAATCATATATGTTGTCACTTCTAACAGTAAGTGCGACTTTTGAATTTAGTATATTTTGGTCATCACTTAATTTTTTAGGAATTAAAATTTCTTTAGGCGTAAGCCTTGATATTTCATTGATAATTTGCGTTTTACTACAATTAGAAACATAAAATTCACCTGTAGTTAATTCAATCCATGAAATTGCAAATAAATTATTATGCCCTGCAATTGACATTAAATAATTAGCATTTTTAGGGTCCAACAATTGATCACCCATCAATGTTCCAGGGGTGATAATCTGAACAACTTCTCTTCTAACTACCTCTTTATATCCCCTTTTTTTTGCCTCTTCTGGAGGCTCAAGCTGCTCACAAATAGCAATGCTATAACCATCCCTTAGTAATTTATTTATATAGTGAGTAACGCTGTGGTGCGGAACACCGCACATTGGTATATCATCTCCGCTTTGCTTTCCCCTTTTTGTCAGTACTATATCCAGTGCCTTTGAAGCAACCAGCGCATCATCAAAAAATAATTCATAAAAATCTCCAAGTCTAAAGAACAATAAATAATCCTTATGTGCAGATTTTAAACCTAAATATTGCTTCATCATGGGTGTTATTGCTAACTCAGACAGATTGCTGAAGGATATCTCCTCTTGTTTATTCATTATTTTAACAAAGCTAAATAAGTATTTTTACAATACAAATACAAATATTAAAAGCATAATTCTTTTTTTTATTTGGTGATAAAATTTCACATATTCGTATATTACCTAAAATAAATACTTGCAAATACTTGTTAACGTGCTAACGTTTTATATAAGAAGTGTAACGACAGGAGTCGTAATTTATCTTGAGTAGTGTGTTAAAAGGGTTCATCAAAGCTCTGTTTTTTAGAGCAACTTAATAATGGCTAACTTTTTCTAACGCGGGGTAAATCATTTATTGACAGCAGTCTCGTTTTAATAAACTTTAAATTGGAGAAAGACAATGTCTATACCATCAATTACTAATACGCAAACAGCTGGTGTACAAGATCAGATCAGCAGAATTCTAGAAAATTCTTCTACAATTGCCAACAAGATATCTTGTGGAGAAGGAATTCTATTTCCTTATGAAGATCCAGCGGGTCTTGCGATTGGTACAAAATTGGAAATAAATCTAGGAGTACAAAAAGAAGCTCTTAAAAGTGCTCACCAAGCATCAGTTGTGTTAAACATTGCTTACGGTGGAACAAAGGGTGTGGTAAATATTTTAAAAAGGCTTGATCAATTATCAATCATGGCTTTAACAGGTAGTGCTAGTGACAGCGATAGAAAATTGATTGACCTTGAAACGCAACAGTTGAAAGCTGAGATCAACCGTATATCAACAGGAACAGAATTCAACGGTAGAAAATTAATCGATGGCTCAACTGAAAATGGCGCCACTTTTAATGTTGCCAACGGCATGCAGTTGAAAGTTAATAATAATAATACTGGTACAGGTATTGATAAATCAGGAATTTCTGATTCTACCGGAAATCGAATTTTAAAATATACTGCAGCTGCTGCAAATCCTGGTAAATTTGATCTTGATATTTAGGAATTTCAAAATTTATGGAAATGAGAAAAAATAGAGGTAAATGAGAAGAAAAACTAATTCAAAAGTATTCAAGAGAAAAGAAGTAGAAAAAATGAGCTAAAATTGTCTAAAAACATATA
>NZ_JAJBJD010000105.1 GCF_021811875.1 Candidatus Bandiella numerosa
ACTCTTCTCTATACGTTCTTCTGCTTCTCTTACTAAAAATGACATTTTGCCTCCTCTTTCGTATGTACTTATCTTTTCATTCTATCATATATGTTTCTTTCTGCCTATTATGCAATGGTCTTTAAAAGGTCTGCCTGATAAAAAAGATAATATACTAATTTTAAGAACTCTTATAGGATTTGCAAAAAGTTTAAATCTTGAGATTATTGCAGAGCATGTAGAAAAAGAGAGTACAGCTAAATTTCTTGCTGATGAAGGAGTGAATTATTTACAGGGTTATTTATTTTTATAATTTAAATAATATTTTGTACTATGTTATCTCCCTTCAGTTATTGCCAAAAGATTTTATTAATGTTAATTTAGTTCAAATAAGCGTAGCCTAGGTTAGTATGGTTGAATTTACATTGCCAAAAAATTCTAAGATTGTAAAAGGTAAGGCACATAAACAAAGTTCAAAAAATAACAACACAAAATCATTTGAAATTTATAGATATGAACCAGAGTTAGGTTCTAATCCCAGGGTTGATAAGTTTGAAATAGATATGGACAAATGCGGTGCAATGGTCCTTGATGCATTGATAAAAATAAAAAATGAAATTGATAGTACGCTAACATTCAGAAGATCATGTAGAGAAGGAATCTGCGGTAGCTGCGCTATGAATATAGATGGAACAAACACCCTAGCCTGCTTAAAGCCAATAGATTCAGTGAAAGGAGTTGTTAAAATTTATCCATTACCACATATGAATGTGGTCAAAGATCTGGTTCCTGATTTGAATTTATTTTATGCTCAGCTAAAATCTATAAAACCTTGGATACAAACTGATAGCGTGCATGTAAAGGGTAAAGAAAGATTGCAGTCTCCGGAAGAACGTGATAAACTGGATGGGCTATATGAGTGCATATTGTGTGCTTGCTGCTCAACAAGTTGCCCAAGTTATTGGTGGAATGGAGATAAATACCTTGGTCCAGCCATTTTGCTACAAGCATATAGGTGGATAATAGATAGTAGAGACGAAAATACTACAGAAAGATTAGATGAGCTTGAGGATGATTTTAAATTATATAGGTGCCACACCATAATGAATTGTACAAAAACTTGCCCTAAGGGACTTAATCCAGCAAAGGCTATAAGTAAAATTAAGAACATGATGACTTCGAGAATATAAATAATTATGAAAATTTTGAAATTTGGAACTTTAGCAATTATTATTTTTTTAATGACTAACTGTGGTGGCGCTAAAAAAGATAGCACTCTGGATGAAAATATAGGCGATAGGCAATTATATGACCAAAGCACAAAAGAAGTAAAAGCTGAAAATTATAAAAAAGCAGTAAAAACTCTAACAAAACTAGAAAATGAATATCCAGCATCTGAACATTATTCTGATGCACTGGTTCTAAAAGCATATTCTTATTACTCGGACGACAATTATACTGATGCAATCCTTACTGTTGATGATTTTTTGCACCAATTCCCAATAGATAAAAATGCATCGTATATGTATTATATCAAAGGGATGTCCAATTATAATCAGATGATGGATGTTGGGAGAGATCAACAATTCGCAATTGATGCAAAAAAAGATTTTGAGATGCTTATCAATCTATTCCCCAATACAAAATATGCTCATGATGCAAAATGGAAAGTGGAATATATCGATAATGTACTTGCAGGTAAAGAAATGGATATTGGAAGATTTTATTTACGTGTTCACAAACCAATTTCATCAGTCAACAGATTTAAAAATGTTATAGAAAAATATCAAACAAGCATATTCACCCCGGAAGCTTTATACAGATTAGTTGAGGTATATTATATTTTTGGTGTAAAAGATGAGGCCACTAGATATGCATCGGTATTAGGTTATAATTACCCAAATAGCATATGGTATCGCAAATCATACGACATACTTTTAAAAAATCCAAACAATAGTAATACATCAAAATTTAAGAACTTTTTTAAACATATGTGATAAATGAATCTGGGTCATTTAAAGTTAGATTGCCAAAAACCCATTCACATTGTAGGTATAGGCGGCATTGGCATGAGTGGTTTGGCAAAATTACTTCACCAAGATAATATAAAAGTCCAAGGCTCCGATTTAAGTGAAAACTTCCAAGTAACAGAACTTAGAAAATTAGGAATAAAAGTCTTTACTAACCATAACGCTGAAAATATTTGGGACTGTTCTTTAGTGGCGAAATCCTCAGCAATAAAAAATGACAATATTGAAATTAAGGAAGCAAAAAACAAAGCCATCCCCGTAATATCTCGTGCAGAGTTGCTCTCCAATATGCTTTCATCAGGTTACAACATATGCATTACTGGAGCACATGGTAAAACTTCAACTACTTGCCTAGTATATTCGATGTTGAAAGCAGTAAATTTTGACCCAACAGTGATATGCGGAGGGATAATCAATTCAATAAACTCTAATGTGTTTAAAGGAAGTGATGCAATTAATGTTGTTGAAGCGGATGAGTCAGATGGTACGTTTATGGTTTTGCCCACAAATATCAGTGTGATAACCAATATTGATAATGAGCATTTAGACTATTATGGCAGCCTTCAAAACATTATCAACGTTTACAAACTTTTTATTGATAAGTCTCTACTAAAAGATTTGGTGATTGTTTGTGATGATTGTGAAAATTTAAAAGTCATTAATAAAAATTATATTCACAATAGCAAATACATTTCATATGGAATTGATTCAGCAAGTTCTGACCTAAGAGCCATAAATCTACAAACTACCAGTGAAGGAATAAAATTTGACATTGCCCTATCAGAAAAATGCCAAAAAACATTATCTCAGTACACGAGCCAAATAAAAGGACTGATGATCAAAAATTACGGTAAACATAATGTTTTAAATGCTTTGGCTGGCATTATAGTCTACCTATTTAAAGGTGGAAAAATAGAGGCCTTACACAATGCATTGCAATTTAATGAAGGTGTTCAAAGAAGATTTTCAGTTATAGGTAAAGTTAACGACATTACATTAATAGATGATTATGCGCACCATCCAAATGAAATAAAAACCACTTTAAATATGGCGAAAGAGCACTCAAGCAGAAGCAAAGGAAAAGTTATAGCTGTTTTCCAACCACATAGATATTCTAGGTTTAATGAGTTATATCAGCAATTTTTATCATCATTTAAGCAAACTGATTCCCTAATAGTCTTGGATATCTATTCTGCAGGAGAAAATCCGATAAATAACATTACTTCTGAAACATTTGCGCAAGATATAAAGAGCAATATAGCGGCATTTTATTGCAAAGATAAAATTGAAATTAAAAATAAAATTAACGAATTGTCCAGTCCAGGTGATTACATTATTTTTATGGGAGCTGGTAATGTTTCTAATATTGCTAAAGAAATATTTAACGATATGAATTTAAGCAAAAGTTAAATAATACCAATCACCAAAAATAACTTAACATTTAAATTTAGTCTTTTTAGTTATTTTCTCATACCATCTTCGCCATGTATCCAGATACATTAGGCTCAGATGCCATAAAAAAATCTTCTAAAATACTGATTTATCTGTCAACTTATTTTTGGTGATTGGTATAAAAAGCAGCACTTAATCTTTTAATTTTTTTGAAAAAATCTTATAATTTGCCTTAAAGTAAAATATTTTTTAATTAAATTAAAAATATTGCTTGAAACGCAGTAAATGTGGGCACAGTCAAGTTAAAAATAGAATAAAATTCTGATATTGAATAAAAGATTATAAAATTGTAGGATTTAAAAAAATAAATATCAAAAAAGATGAAGGGCACACCAAACAGACATAGATATCCAAT
>NZ_JAJBJD010000106.1 GCF_021811875.1 Candidatus Bandiella numerosa
TCTGATACTACCTCGCCTTTTTCTTTTTTTCTTACTATTATTTCAAAATCCATTTGATACCTGTATTGTTTTAGGTCAAAGGTTAGCACTTTTCCTATTTATACGCTATCTAATATTTATGCTTCCTGAATACATTCAAGCTTTCTATAATTCTTTTAGAAGACATTCTTTTACAAATTATTATTCACCTAATAATTTTGAAATGTTATACTTCAATTTATTTAAAAATGTTGCTTAACTTTGACTCCTTGTTTTGGGGGTCACTTCAATTGATATCTTGTTATTAACCCCTTGTCTTAGTCCACATATTTTATTGTATTTATCTATAAATACGTTGCTCTCGTGATAATACAGTGTCTAAGGTTAAGAAAAGGTAGTTCATATCTAAAATTAATTCTTGCATATGTAAATATATGTAAATATATTACCCTAGTCTTACATATGTAAATATATGTAAATATATGTAAATATATTACCCTAGTCTTACATATGTAAATATTGTATTTTAGAGATATTAAGAAATTAAAATTATATGGAGGAATAGATATGAAATCATGGCAACAGGTTCTTATTGGTCTTATGTTGGGTGGGGTAGTTGGCGTATTTTTAGGACCAGATGCTAAGCATTTTAGTTACTTGGGGATGATTTTTTTAAACCTAATCAAAATGGTTACCATACCAATGATTTTTTTCACCATCATATATGGTATGACCAGTATCGAAAGTACCGATGGTTTGCGCAGGATTGGCATCAAGGCTATAATAACATTTATTTCAACATCTTTATTAGCTGTTTCAGTGGGTTTATTGGTTGCTAAAGTATTTAAACCAGGAATTGGCATATCACCAACTGTTTTAAATCAATTCAAAGGATCTAAAAATTTACCCGCTGTAGATTCTTTATCTATCCCAGAGATTTTAATAGACTTAATCCCTACTAATATCGTTACTGCCATGGCAGGGGGACATATATTGCAAGTTATAGTCTTTGCTTTGTTTATAGGGACAATGATGAATATCAAAAAGAAAGAATGTCCAGAATTGATAAAAACTTGCCAACAAATTGCATTATTGTTTTTTAAAGTGATTCAAACAATAATGTATATTGCCCCTATTGGTGTATTTGGTTATATAGCTGCCATAGTTGGTACAGAAGGGTTGGGAATATTATTTGCTCTTGGTAAACTTGTTGTAACGATTGGGGTTGGGTGTTTGATTCAATATTTATTATTCGGTGTTCTAATAATTCTTTTTTCTAGAATTTCACCGATACCATTTTATCGTAAAATAATAGGACCACAATTAATTGCTTTTGCGACAAGCAGCTCTAAAGCCACATTAGTCCCACTGATGGACGCTATTGAAACAAAAATTGGTGTTTCCAGGCAAAGTAGTCGCTTCTTACTCCCATTATCTGCTGCTTTAAACATGGATGGTGGTGCTATTTATCAAGGTGCATGTGCGGTGTTTTTTGCTCAAATGATGGGGATAGATCTTTCGATGGGGCAATATATTGTGTTGTTCTTTATGTGTACACTTGCATCGATCGGTGGAGCTGGTATTCCTGGAGGTGTATTATTATTCCTTGGCATGGTGCTAAATTCAGTTGGGTTACCAATAGAAGGTGTTCTTTTGGTCGCAAGTGTTGATCGATTGCTTGATATGATGACGACTGTTATAAATATAACCGGTTGTGCTTGTGTCACCGTTTTAATCGATCGTTCAGAGAAAACATTAGATATTAAAATGTATAACGAAATATCGCCTAAAGGATCATAGAACATGATCATTCTTCGGTTAATTAGTATGAGTAACTTTATTGTACAGATACCAAAGGTAAAAAATAGCCAAGAAAAAGCTGATAAATATCAATACTATAGGGAAAAATTTCGATGTAAGATGAGTAAGGCAAGAAAATGGCAAAAAGAAAAGTGCAAGGTGACAAACTGGGGAATTTGTAATAAAGACCTGAAAAATAGGTGGATTCATAGATCTTTAATTTGTACAACAAAGTTTTTTTTAAAAATCTACCAAATTTTTATTGCTTTTGCGAAAGTCGTGCTTTATTGTCAGCAGCTTCTTAAACTTAAGGTGATATAGTTAATGACCAGAGCAATTCACAACAGAAATTCCAAATTTATCAAAGATGGTAACTATAAACGCTCATTAAAGGACAGGCATATTCAATTGATTGCGCTAGGAGGTATTATTGGTTCAGGGTATTTTCTTGGGACTGGGGAAGTTATCAACCAAGTTGGTCCATCCGCTTGTCTTGGATATATATTTGGCGGGTTAATAGTCTTTCTCGTTATGTTATGTATGGGAGAGCTGTCTGTTGCTATCCCGATATCAGGATCATTTGTTACTTATACAGCTGATCTTATTTCACCTAGAATAGCTTGTGGAGTTGGCTGGTCTTATTGGATTAGCTGGATAATGTATATTCCAGCTGAATGTATTGCTGGTGGCATTATAATGGAGTATTTTACTGGCATTAATGGATATGTTTGGGCTGTGCTTTTCGGGCTTATCATTACATGGATAAATATAACTGAAGTGTCAATGTTTGGTGAAGTTGAATTTTGGTTGTCTTTGATCAAGATTGTTGCTCTTATGGCTTTTGTAGTGATAGCAATTCTAATCTTCTTTGGCTTTATACATGGTGATCAACCTTCTGAAATCATTGGTGGAAAATTCATTCTTGACCAAGGAGGGTTATTTCCTAATGGCATTCCAGTCGTATTGACTATAATGGTTATATTATTAGTAAATTATCAAGGTTCTGAAATTGTAGGTCTTGCAGCTGGTGAATCTGCTAATCCTTCAAAAATGATACCTCACGCAATAACAAATGTTACTCTAAGAATTCTTTTTATCTACATTGTCCCAGTATTGTGCCTAGTATTAATTTTTCCTTGGAATAAGGCAAATTTGGACCATATTGTATTTGCCGATGCATTAAATTATTACGGATTGACTTGGGCTGGAGCAATTGCAAGTTTCGTGACCCTTACAGCAGCAATTTCTTGCGCTAATTCAGGATTATATGGTATTGTACGGGCGCTGAATGCTTTAGCCCGTGAAGGGATGGCACCTCGCAAATTAGCTTTACTCAATCATAATGGGGTTCCACAAAATGCGGTCATTGTTACATTAGTGGCTATTTGGTTAGTAATTGCTCTTGCTTATTTTTTCGGGCAATCAACAATATATATTTCTCTACTGTTAGTTTCTGGCTTTACAGGATTAATGGCATGGATATCTATTTGTTGGGCTCAAATCAATTTTCGCAAACGGTTATATAAGGCAGGTTACACTACTAGGGATTTAAAATTTAAAACACCATTATCTCCATATACAGGTATTACTGCGATTATTCTTATGGTGGGTTGCTTAATGTTTTTATTATTAAATGATAACTATGAATATAAAATTGCATTTATTATTGGAATTATTAGTTTTGTGGTACCTGTGCTTATACACAAATTTCATAGTAAGCGTGTAGATCATAAAAAAGAAGATGACGCCAATAGACCATTACAATTTAAAGATATTTTCCCAAAGCGAATTTAATGCACAAGTTGGATTGAAGTGAATCCCAAAACATGGAGTGAAAGTTAAACAACATGTACATAATTCATAATATAGTATTTTAAAATTATTAAAGACCATTGGAAGCATAAATATTAGATAGCGTATAAATAGGAAAAGTGCTAACCTTTGACCTAAAACAATACAGGTATCAAATGGATTTTGAAATAATAGTAAGAAAAAAAGAAAAAGGCGAGGTAGTATCAG
>NZ_JAJBJD010000107.1 GCF_021811875.1 Candidatus Bandiella numerosa
TTTTGTTCAGCGCTAAAATTTCTTTTTTCTTTTTTACTCATACTTCTTATTTTTTATTTATATTTTTATATCTTTTAGGAAATAAAACTACTCTTTTTGTTGTCTGACTTTTTCAGTCCACTATACTTACTAAAAATGACATTTTGCCTCCTCTTTCGTATGTACTTATCTTTTCATTCTATCATATATGTTTCTTTCTGCCTATTATGCAATGGTCTTATATATGGGACACTTTTCGTTAGCAGAAGTGATACAGTTTTCATTGATATTGACAACTTAGTTTTGGTTATGGTCAATCCTCTAGATTTTTTGACAATTTCTGTCTATATAATTATCGATTAACTTGATAAATTCCAATGTAATGTTATTGCCTCTTAGTGTATTGGTTTTTTTTCCATCTTCATAAACAACTGCCACAGGGTTTTCGCCATCTCCTGGCAAACTAATCCCAATATTAGCGTGCTTACTTTCTCCTGGGCCATTAACTATGCACCCCATAACAGCAATTTTTGTTAACTCAACATTTTTGTAGTTATTTTTCCAATAAAGCATATTTTGATCAATATATTTTTGTACATCTTGAGCTAATTGTTGAAAATATGCGCTTGAAGTTCTTCCGCAACCTGGACAAGATGATATTTGCGGTAAAAAACTTTTAATTTCTAAAGATTGTAAAATTTCTTGACATAATTTTACCTCTGCAGTTCTAGATTCACCTATCATAGGAGTTAAGGACGCTCTTATGGTATCACCAATTCCTTCTTGCAGTAAAATAGATAAAGCTGTGGTCGTGGCCACCATTCCTTTAATTCCAATTCCTGCTTCAGTCAATCCCAAGTGTAAAGGGTAAGCACATTTTTTTGATAACTCTCTATAAACTGATATAAGGTCTTGTACCTTTGAAAGCTTAGCAGATAAAATAATTTTGTTATTGCTTATACCTATTTTTTCTGCTTTTTTTGCGCTATTAAGTGCTGATTGAACTACAGCCTTCCTCATTATAAAATCTGCAGATTTTGGAGCACTTAATTTAGCATTTTTATCCATAAATTCTGCAACCAGTTCTTGATCTAAGCTTCCCCAATTAACACCAATTCTAATTGGTTTATCATATTTTATAGCACATTCTATAATTTGCTCAAAATTTTTATCACGCTTATTTTTAAATCCAACATTTCCAGGATTAATTCGATATTTTGTTAAAAATTTTGCACATTCAGGAACTTCAGATAATAGAGTATGGCCATTATAGTGAAAACAGCCTACAATCGGAATTTTAAAGCCTTTTTTATCCAAATTTTCAATGATTGCAGGAACAGCTTTTGCAGCATCTAAGTCGTTGACTGTGATTCTGACTATTTCAGAGCCAGCGTTGTGTAAATCAATAATTTGTAAAGTAGTAGATTCAACATCTTTTGTTGAAGTATTTGTCATTGATTGTATGACAACAGGGTTTTTAGCGCCAATTGATACATCTCCCACTTTTACTTTTATTGTATTTTTCCTTATTATCTGTTGTAATGCAACCATTTAGTGTATTGTGAAATTTCCTCAGATTAGATTATAACACTTAGATTTCAAATAAAAAGAAAATTTCTAAGATCAATTTTTACTTCTAGCAATCATAAAGCATAGGCTTTTAAATATTTGAATTAATTCTATTTTCAATTTCACTTCTAAAATGTCTAACCAGTCCTTGAATAGGCCATGCTGCTGCATCACCTAATGCACATATTGTATGTCCTTCAATTTGTTTTGTTAGCTCAATAATCGAGTCAATTTCTTCTATTTTTGCATCGCCTCTAACCATCCTATTCATTATTCTATATAACCAGCCTGTACCTTCTCTACAAGGGGTGCATTGCCCACAAGATTCATGCATATAGAATTTTGATAAATTAGCTATAGCTTCAATTATATCGGTGGATTTATCCATCACTATAACACCTGCTGTTCCAAGTGCAGTATTGGCTTCCTTTAGACTATCAAAATCCATTAATACATCTTCACAAACATTTTTGGGAATTACAGGAACTGATGAACCACCTGGAATAACTGCAAGTAAATTATCCCACCCACCTATAACCCCACCTGCATGTTTTTCAATTAATTCCTTTAGTGGTATAGACATAGATTCTTCAACATTACAAGGCTTATTAACATGCCCAGAAATGCAAAAAACTTTTGTTCCAGTATTTTTTGGTCTGCCGATAGAAGCAAACCAGTCAGCTCCACGCTTTAGAATTTCCGGTACAACTGCTACTGTTTCAATATTATTCACTGTAGTAGGGCATCCCCATACACCAACTGCAGCAGGAAACGCTGGTGGCTTAAGTCTTGGCATGCCTTTTCTGCCCTCTAAACTGTTTAGTAAAGCTGTTTCCTCTCCACAAATATATGCACCCGCTCCTCTATGAATATAAACATCAAAATTGATTCCAGTTCCTAAGATATTTTTACCTAAAAATCCTTTTTCATAGGCTTCTTCAATAGCCTTTTTAAGAATAATATATTCATTGTAATATTCTCCGCGTATATATATATATGTGGCTTTAGCTCTTATTGCTATTCCTGAAAGAATACTTCCCTCAATTACTCTATGTGGTTCATAACGAATTATATCTCTATCTTTACAGGTTCCAGGTTCACTTTCATCAGCATTTACTACTAGGTAAGACGGTTTACCATTTTTCGATTCTTTTGGCATGAACGACCATTTCATCGCAGTTGAGAATCCTGCACCACCACGTCCCCTTAAATCAGATTTTTTAACTTCTTCTATTATGTCATCAGGAGATTTTTTTAGATTGTTTTTATAATTATGCCAAATCCCTCTTTTAATTGAGGATTGTATATCAAACGACATTTTTCCATCTAAATTGGTGAAAATTTTGTCATCTTTTTTAAGCATAATAACACTATTTCATTTATAATTTGCTTAATCTTACCATTTTATCAAAATAACTAAAGCAAAATATTCATTAAAAATTATTTAGGTGCTACGCATAGACTAAAAGAATACTTGAAGATGCATCTAGAACAGAATGATATCTAAAAAACTATAACTTGCCTCAGTGCACTCACTAAATAATTTTCTTCATTTTTTACGAAGCAACCTAATTAATTTTAATTACTTATTAACTTTATCTTTTAATAATTGACCTGATGAAAATCTAACATATTTTTTGGCAGGTACTGTTATTATCTCCCCACTTCTTGGAGTTTTGACCTGTCTCTTAGGCAACTTTTGAATTTTAAATGTGCCGAAACCTACAAATCTTAACACATCATCCTTTTTTAAGGCATCTCCAACACACTCAAATACTATATCAACAACTTTAGAAGTATATACTTTAGAACACTCTAACTTTTTAGATAGCACAGTTATAAACTCACTCTTATTCATTTTGACCTCAAAATTCAAATTAACACAACTAATAATATTGATAACATGTTCAAAATGGTAAGTAAATAGTATTTTCTTAAAGATATTTCTAAAAAATTTTGATTTATCTAATGTAATTAGCTAGATTTACTAGATAATATTTTGTGAGTAAAGTGGCGATAATAAAAATAAAATCAAAAAAATCTAACGTCTCAAAAAAATTAACAGTCTTAATAATTATTCCAATAATTTTATTGGTTTTAGGATTATATGTGCGCCGTGCATGATGTAAGAGTAGAGGGTTCAAGTCCCTCATGGGCTGATATAGAGCTGTCCATTAGCTGAGGCAAGGTTAACTTCGTGAGGAGTTGGCGGAAGGAAGCTGACGGCAAAGTAA
>NZ_JAJBJD010000108.1 GCF_021811875.1 Candidatus Bandiella numerosa
TCCAAAGAGAGAATTTTCAAAAAGCTAAATTTATTTGGGATGAAGCTATCCAAGAGATAGCTGCTGCCTAAAATTTAAGGGTCAGGGTTGTGTTGCGGCCATATTTCCATTAACTTGACGGTGCCTCCATAATTATAAAAAATTAAAAGGCCCGCCTGGGGGCTCGCGCTCAAGCGCGAGTCGGATCTTTTGTTGAATTACTTTGAGAATTAAATGGACGTGCTGCTACAATCATCCTCTCAACTACTTTCTAGATGCAATCTAATCCCGAGTTGGGGTTTATAGAGAGTTATTGATGTATTGTAAATCAATAGAATATATATTTTTGTCCTTACTTGATAAGATTTCAATTCTTTCTTTGATGAAGTCGACCACATTTTTGTTAATCAAATGGTTTAGTTTAATTTCCAATTCATTAGAACAAACAATTCTTATAATACCGATAGCTGCTCTTCTTAATGCATAAGGATCCTTAGAGCCTGTTGGTTTAATATTAATCTCAAACATGGAATTTAAAGTAACTATTTTATCTGCTAATGCCATTATAATACTTAAAGCTTCCTTAGGAACTTTATCGCTAGGACCTTGTGGTAGATAATGTTCTTTAATTGCGTTTGCAACATCAGTTCCTTCATTATCATTCAAAGCGTAATAGTATCCAGCTATACCCTGTAGTTCAGGTAGTTCATTTACTATTTCTGTAACTAAATCTGCTTTTATTAATAATGATGTTCGCTCAATCCTATCTTTATTATTAGTTTTAGTTTGTTTAGCAATGTCTAGAGCAACTTCTTTTACCATTTTTATTTTATCATAATAACTACCTATTTCATGGTGGAAGGTAACCTTTTTTAGCTTTTCAAATTTATCGATGAGGTTTGTTTTTAGATCCTGATTATAGAAATATTGAGCATCAGAAAGTCTAGATCTTAAAACCTTTTCGTTTCCAGCAATCACAGTTTTTAAATTATCATCTGTCATAACATTTGAAACAATAATAAAATATGGGGCTAAATTATCGTTTTTATCTTGTGTCATTAAATATTTTTGGTGAAATTTTAACATTGATACTAAAATTTCTTTAGGCAATTTCATGAATTTTTCTTCAATTTTGCCAATAGTAACGTGAGGAGATTCTACTAAATTAGCAACTTCTTTTACTAGCTCATCATCATTTATTATAGAAATATTTAATGATTTACAAATGCTGATAGCTTGAGTTTTAATTATTTCTAGTCTTTTTTCTTGGAAAATATGGATACCAAACTCTTCTAGTTTTTGTTTATATGTTGCAAAAGAATCAATATTTATAACTTTATTTTTGCCATATGTTTGGTTACTTGCGGTAATGTGACCAAAATTTACTGGTATAACTTCTTTGTCAAATAAACATAATATTGAATGGATTGGTCGGATCCATTTTATATCATACCTTCCCCATCTCATAGATTTTGGCCATACAAATGTTGCAATGATTTCTTCAAGTGCTATTTTTATAATCTCTTTGATACATTTTTTTTCTGATATTTCATTATAGTGATAATAGCCATCCTTTTCTATGAGATTAGAAGTATTTTTTATATTATATTTTTTAAGAAAGCCTTCTATTGCTTTTTCAGAGGCAGTTATTTTTGGCCCTCTAATTTCCGAAGAAGTGCTATCAACTATTTTGGGTATGTCTAATATATGAAACCCTATTCTTTTTGGAGTAAAAAAATACTGTCCCTCAAATTCTTTTTGAAATAGCTTGTGCAATTTTTCAAGCATATTATTGAAAAGCTTGCTAGCACTAAAATCTTGCATTTCACTTGGTATTTCTTCAGAGTAAATTTCAAAAAGCAGTGCTGGCATGATTAATCAATTCTATTTAGCAAACTAGAAAAAATTATAAAAGACCTTTTATGCATTTTAACATTATGAATTCTAACATAATCTATCTCATGAAATAGTAGATAAAGAGATGCTGTTAAAGTATCAATATCTTTATCATAGACTTCATATTCTTGTATCGCTTCAAAAAAAGATTTTCTTGAATGACCAATGCATATTTTGATCCCATATTCTTTTAAATCTTTAACATTTTTTAATATATCCATTGATTGATTGGAATTGGTAGTAAATCCTAAGCCTGGGTCAATAATAAGGCGTTCTTTTTGAATTCCATATTTTTCACACTCTTCAATTTTTTTGCCTACCCAATCATAAATTTCGCTAGTTGATTCAATACGTATTTTTTTATCAGCTGGCAAAACTATACTTTTCATGCAGATATAGTTTAAGTTGTGGTTTGCGGCAACAATTTCTAATACCTTCGGATCTTTACCACCATTTACATCATTTATATATGTGATACCTTTGTCCACAGCATACTTCATAGTGGTGTAGTGATAACTATCTATACTGATGTTTTTAGGGCTTATTTCTTCTAATAAAGGTTTCAGTCTTGCTAATTCTTCAGGTTCTGATATTAAAGGTGCTCCATAGGAAGTAGCACTTGCTCCAATATCAACTATATCAGCCCCTTCTATAAACAACTCATCAATACGGTATTTTGCATCTCGGAGGTTATTATACTTTCCACCATCGGAAAAAGAATCTGAATTGTAATTCAGTATACCAACAAGCTTAGTCATAAATCGAATAATTTATAAAAAATAGGAGTTCTACCTTATAACACGTTTTTCTAAAATTGGCTCCTTTTAATTGTAATTTTAATAAATTATGGTGAATTTTTTATATGGTCATTAAAAGAATTTAGGATTTTCGAACATGCATTATTAAATAACTTAGTTAATAATTTTTCTAATAATTTGGATTTTAGTAAAAATTTTATATTAAAATCAATAAATGTTGTTGTTTCATCAACCTTTTTTAACTTCCAACTTGATTCAAGAAATTTAAAGGGACCTTTGATCATTTTGGTTTCAATTAAAGCAATTCCAGTATTTTTTATGTTATTTTCTATTATAACTCTTGATGTGTATTTTAAATTTACAGCTTTAAATAGTATAATTAGGTCAGCTATAATTTCATTTTCTGATTTAGAAATAATTTTTGCTCCATAACACCATGGTATAAATTTTGGATAATTTTCAACGTCAATTACTACTTCAAAAACTTTATTTACATTCTGGTCAATAATTTTGCTATTAGAATATTTAAACATTTTAATTTATCTGTACAATCCTATAATTAGCTTTGTCAAAAATCATCCTATAGGCTAAGAAATAGTGATGATTCAAGTTATCTGTTAAATTTACTTTGAGCACACATCTGTTACAATTTGATGAATTGAGCCTTATCTTATATAAATTTTGTTTAGTAAAATCAAAAATAAAATTTTTAACTGTCATTCTATCCTCTGCATTATATATTCGAACAGCTAACTTCTTAAAATGCAGTGTTTTATCTAATCTTAGGAAGATTATAAAATCGTTTTGTTTATTTAAGGGTTTGATATCAATTTTCAAGATTTTAGTTAAGTTTTTACTATCTGCTCGTACGCTATTGATTGCCTTAGAAGATATATTTTTTAAATTATCAAATGATAATTTTTTCCCATAGGTAGCATTTGCTATAAAAATAAAACAGGCATCAGCAGATAAGAATATAATGAATAATAATATTAGGTAGATTTGATATTTATTAATCGAGTAGAGAGGCGCATTGCAGCACCTCCCTCTCACACCACCGTACAAGCGATGTCGCATAGGGCGGTTTCAGATTTGTGTTTACCAAAAGCAGAGTACATAGAGAAGAGATTAATCTTCTC
>NZ_JAJBJD010000010.1 GCF_021811875.1 Candidatus Bandiella numerosa
TTTTTGTTCAGCGCTAAAATTTCTTTTTTCTTTTTTACTCATACTTCTTATTTTTTATTTATATTTTTATATCTTTTAGGAAATAAAACTACTCTTTTTGTTGTCTGACTTTTTCAGTCCACTATATCCACCATATTGAAAATAAGAAAATACAGAATTACATCTGAGTATATAATGCCGCTAAATCCTCTAACACCAATATATGAAATAACAAAAATCAGCCCCACAATCATGGAGTAGTACAAATCTAAACCGAATAATCTTTGAATCAACAACCCTATCCCAATAAGATACGTGACAGGCAACGCTTTAATCAAAATCATTAATGAAGATAATTTATATGCAGTTTTGCCATATTTTTTCTGGATTATTTCTGGCAATGTAAAAACATTCATTTTTCTTGCCTTTTCGACAAAAAATATCATAAAGAAAATTCCAGAAATATAAAAACCAATTCCATATATTGCAATAGTATTAACCCCCCTTTTAAACGCTATTTGCGTTACACCAAAAATATCTCCATACCAAGTGGAAACTAATGTTGTAACAAATAGAGGAAGTGTCAATTTGCGACCAAAAAGTAAGTAATCAACCGCACTTTTTTCATTATGCTTTCTTGATAACAATACTGTGTATAATAACGTCAAACCGGTCAAAACTACGAATATACTAAGATCCAATCTATTTAAACTCATATCGTTATAAATTATGGTTGCTTATATTGTCATATTAATGCTCTTATATTCTATATAAAAGCACATCACTTATAAAAAATTAACTAGTTCGATTATAACTATAAGCATTCCTAATATTAATGACATAATTATAGCTATCTTATTTTTTTGCCCTAATTTTAGGGCTATAAATGCTGGAAGTATGATTGCCAACATACTTAAACTAATTGCAGCAAAAGCCAAAGCTTTTACAAAAATATTTTTTCCAAGAATTGCTATCAATAAAGGAGGAAAAAATGTTATAAATATTCCTTTTAATTGATCTTTAAATACTTCCCTTTTAAATTTAAACTTCTCTAAAATATAATCATACAAACCCACTCCCACTCCTAAAAAAGAAGTAATTATCGCCATCCAACTAAACACTGAAATAATAACATGCAATTTATCTTGCTCAGTTCTCTCTGCAAGCATTTTTATAAGCTCATGCAATTTGTTATCACTATTATTCACAGCATCAAAGCTGATTAATCCATATTTTGGTAACACCGCAGATGTAAAAAATATCCAAAGACAATATACAATCAGACTTAAAAAGCTACCCCATAAAAACGCTTTTTTTATATCTTTTTCATTATTGTCTAAATATTTCATTATAGAGGGTATACTTCCATGGAATCCAAATGATGTAAAAAAAACTGGAATTGCTTTAAATAAATCGTTGTTTTGTAACAAGTATCCATTGAAATTTTTCAAATTACTCAATTCTACCTTTGAGCTTAAAAAATATAACATGGTTATAAAAACCCCTATTTTCATAACAAAAATAATTCTATTACTTACGTCCAAAACTTTAAAATTAAATATTATGAAAAATACCAATATCACCACCACTAAATATCCTATAACTCCGTTACTAAGCAAATTAGATGAATGTGGCATATTTTCTAACATACTTATCTCAACAATTCCTGATATATAAGCTGCTAAAAGAGAATAAAATAGCGTTATGATTGACAAATCAGCAATGAGCCAAATTTTAAAATCAAAACTCTTTTTACATAACTCAGAAATTGAAAATGCTCCTTTGTAAAATAAATTAACTTTAAGAACCATTAAAGAAGAATAATATCCTAATAACCAGACCATTATCAGTAAAAACAAACTTTTTATTTCGCCCAAGGACGATGAAATCATTGGCAACGCCAGCATGCTTGCTCCGATACTAGTCCCTGCGACAATTAGTATTGAACCAAATACTTTACTATTCATCAGCATAAATTATTTTGAATATAACTTTCTTGAGCAGAACTTAAAGCTAAACATGCATCCTGTAAAGTTTTTTTTATGAATCCTAAAGCCCAAATCAAAACCCAACAAAACGATGAAGTTATGATCGAACCCTCTTATCTATCATTCTTGCAAGATACATCAACAGATTTGGAGATTCATTATCCGTTAGTATTTCATTCAATTTAGAAGAAACCTTACCTTTTTCGCTTTTATTCATGAGCAATATTGATTCACCCAAAACTGCAATATTATTGAAATATTCTGCATTTTTATAAAAATTCTCATACATTTCTATCCCTTCCCCTGAGTTAATCTTCCCTGATGATATTTTTATCTTAATTACCATCAACTCTGCATAGTCCCTATAAATTTTATCTGTACTTTTTGAGTCTATTAGTAATTCATAATTATGTATAGCACGATTAAAATCCTTATTAATAGCATAATACGCACCCAATTGGAGTTTCGCTAAGTCCGAATATACTGTTTTTCCTATTTTAAGCTTTTCTAGTTTAGAAATTTTATCCTTATCATGAGAGCCTATTGCGTCTCCGTATTCACTTGCCTCCTCCAACAACACATTATTTTTGTGTTTATCCCACCAAAAATAAATGATGAAACATATGAATGTAGCTAACACAAGAATCGCAACGTACTTTCCATAATTTTGAAGAAAATTATAAAACCTTTCCTTATTAACCTCATCCCTAATTTCGTCTAAAACATCCATATAAACAAATAGTAATTGTGATTTATATTTTTTTACTTATATTATCCTAGATAAATTGCATAAAAACATCAAGATTTAATGTTTGTAGAGTTTTTTGGAGAAGTATTCAAGCTAATTTTAAATTTTGTTCAAATTTTTGGTTATATAGGGATTTTTATCATGACTTTCATAGAAAGTACCTTTATACCCGTTCCTAGCGAATTAACATTAATACCCGCAGGATTTTTAATTGCTAAAGGAGAACTGCACTTAGCACCTGTTTTAATATCTAGCTTAGCTGGCACTTTGTTGGGATCACTTCTCAATTATTTTATGGCATACCACTTTGGTAGAAAATTATTTATAAATTATGGAAAATATTTTTTTTTAAAATCTGACCAGTTACTTTCTTTGGAACTGTTTTTTAATAAATATGGCGCTATATCAACATTTTTTGGAAGGATGCTCCCTGGAATTAAGCATTTTATTTCGTTTCCAGCTGGACTCGCTAGAATGGATTTGAAACTTTTCGTTCTATACACTATTTTAGGAAGCTTCATTTGGCTTTCATTTATTCTTTATCTTGGCCATATAATTAGTACAAATGAAGAGCTAATATCTATTTATATAAAAAGATTTAACATAGTGATTATTTTTGTTGTTATCTTTATTGCAATACTGCTATATGCTAAGGGTAATTTTAAGAACAAAAATAAGTAATGTTTGACATATTAGTAATCGATGATGAGCAAGATATTGGGGAGCTAATAAAAGATATTATTGAAGACGAACTCCATTTAAAAACAGAATTTGTACTCAACTCATCAAGTGCCTTAGAAATACTCAAAAAATCTTCTCCAAAAATAGTCATTCTTGATATTTGGCTAGAAGGTAGTGACATGGATGGATTGGGCTTATTAAAAATCATCAAGGAAACTTACAAAGAAATTCATGTTATAGTGATTAGCGGACATGGTAACATTGAAACTGCAGTAAAAGCCATAAAGCTTGGAGCCTATAACTTTATTGAAAAACCATTTAAATCAGAAAAATTAGTAATAACTGTAAAAAGAACATTAGAAAATATTGATCTTCAACAATATAGCACTCAACTAAAACAAGAAAATGATTTAGCTTCTATTATAGGTACTAGTAAACAAATTACTGAAATTAAAAGTAAAATTGCAAACAATATAGGATCAAATGCTAGAACTATGATATTTGGAGAAATTGGAACAGGCAAAGAAAAAATTGCACGTCTGATTCATGCTTATCAAAATTACAATGACAAACCCTTTTATAAAGTAAGCATTGAAAATCATTCTGAGAAAGAATTGGATAACATTTTATTTGGAAACACTGAATCTACCTCTATATTTGAAAAAGCTAAAAGATCAACGATATATCTGAGCGAAATTTCAAAATTATCAAAATACCTGCAAAAAAAGCTACTTAATTATTTAAATAATTCACAAAACTCTAATCAATTGGGCAAAATAATTTGTTCTTCCACTATAAGCCAGGAACAACTAATTCAAGATTTAAACTTTAATCAAAGCTTGCTTCAAAGACTATCATTAACAATATTAGAAGCGCCTCCTTTGAGAGAGAGAAAACAAGATATAAAACTTATTGTAGATTATTACATTAATAATTTTAAAAAACATTATTATATCAATAATTTAAATCTGGGTAGTGAATTTTATGCACAATTCCTAGATTATGATTGGCCAGGAAATATTTTAGAATTAAAAAATTTTATTGAAAACCTACTGTTAAAATTACTTCTAAATCAAGGAACCCTATCAAACTCTAACGATTTTTCACTTTCCCAAAACAGTAAAAACATTTTTACTACCTATTTTGATAAATCATTAAAAGATGCAAAGCAATTATTTGAAAAAAAATACATAGAGTTTAACCTTCAAAAATTTGATAGCAACATCACACATACAGCCAAATACATCGGCATGGAAAGAACAGCCTTACATAAAAAAATCAAAGACCTAGCAATAAAATTGCACAACTAATACTTGCATTCGTTGCAATTAATTAGTACGCTTAACTTAAGTGCTACTAGATGTGCGTGAAATCCACCCTGTTCTTATACAGAACGTTGTTTACGACCATGGTTTATTTACAACCATCAGTAAGATAACAGAATAAAAATAATAATCAAGGAGGAAATTGATATGAGGAGAAAAAATATTTTATACACTACTTCAATTATATTAGGATTTTCATCAGCCCTTGCCATAAATCCAGTTTCGACTTATGCAAATTGGTATGAAAAACCCTTTTTTAAGATGAATGTGGGCTATGGTTTGCCTGATAAATTAACCGATAAACATGATGGTGATAGAGAAAGTAAAAAACCATCTAATGCAATGTTGTACAATGTTGGCTGGGGTTATAAATTAACAAATAACTTATCAACATATTTAGATTATACAAATTTCAGAAATATGAATCACACAGTAAATCAGGATTCTCACACATATCAACATAATGTAAGAGCAGACTTGTTCAATCTAAATTTTCAATATAATTTTAATAATGAAAATCATTTTATGCCCTATATAACAGCAGGAGCTGGCGTTTCAAAAAATAAATTTGGTGATTATACCATAAAAAATGATACTACTAATCAAATTATTTTCAGTGAAGCTGCTAATACACATAGCCAATTTGCCTGGAATGCTGGCTTAGGAATTGAGTATAAACTAAATACAAAAGTTAGTATAGGAACAAATTATAAATATGTAGATCTAGGTCATGTTAAATCATTAGGATATGGTTATGATGCAAATAATAATAAGGAAAATGACCCGAA
Source organism: Candidatus Bandiella numerosa (assembly GCF_021811875.1). Classification (GTDB taxonomy): domain Bacteria; phylum Pseudomonadota; class Alphaproteobacteria; order Rickettsiales; family Midichloriaceae; genus Aquirickettsia; species Aquirickettsia numerosa_A. The sequence goes on from NZ_JAJBJD010000010.1 coordinate 5,510, forward strand.
AAAATCTAGATTTAATATACACACAATTAACTTAGGGTTGACATATAATTTTAACTAAAAAAGAGGAGAAAATGGCAAAATCAGCAAAACAATTTAGACAAAGTACTACAAAGCAAGTTGACAACCAGCCTTTTTTAGGCACAAATTTTATCGCTACTTCAAATAACGCTAACTCTGTAAATGAATTAGAAAAGGTAGCTGCAGAAGTTCAGGAATTGGAAAAGAAAAACGATACTCTTTCAAAAGAAAAACTATCACTAGAGAAAAAGTATACTAATTTAAAAGCTGCATTTGCAAGTACAGATGAAGACTGCACTAAACTAAAGGGAGAAAATGCCAATTTAAAGGCTAATTTGGCAAGTGCAGAGGAGGAGAATGCTAATTTAAAAACTGCTTTGACAAATAAACATGAAGAGTACGCTACACTAAATGGAGAGTGCTCTAAACTAAAGGTAGGGTATACTACACTAGATGAAGAAAATGCCAATTTAAAGGCTAATTTGGCAAGTGCAGCGGAGGAGAATGCTAATTTAAAAACTACTTTGGTAAGCGCAGAGGAAAAATTAGAAAACAAAACTATTACCACAGATGAGGCAAACGAACCAATCTCAATAAATTCTGAAAAAAATGCTTACGATATGCTGAGTTTAACTATCGAAAAAATACAATCTGAATACTTTTTTTCAAACAATACGGGAACTGAAGTCAAAAAAGATACTGCAACTTCTATAAATCATAGAGAATCAAACACAAAATGCTTTGAAATTAGTGGTTCCAGCTTAAAAAGCTTAGAATCAGAATCAAGTGATTGTGAAAAAATATACTCGTTGCGTAATTTTTTAGATTCAGTTGGTATGGATAAGGGTGATGCATCGGTGATAGCCAATTTTAGTAATCTTATCAAGCAATATTCATATGCTGACAAAGACGGTAAAAAAGTGATAAAATACACAGATGGTAAAGGCCAAGGTGATCAAGAGTGCTTCAAAATGGAAAATGAAAAAATATCCACTTATGGAGAAAATTCATTTTCTGATGAATGCGCTCCATTGATCAACCTATATACATTATTACAAACTGCAAATGGTAAGGAAATTTGGCATTATGAAAATTATGATCTTAAAAATTATGATGATACACAATTTAATGAAATTTTAGGTTTTGAATTTGCTGATAATTCGAATTCCGCTACAATTTGAGTATTATAAAATCTTGAAAAATATCTTAGTTGCAAGGATTGTTAATACATCCTTGCAATGCAAGTACTAAACAATAAAACTATGTCAAACTTGTTCCTTGCTCTTTAAAATATATATCCTTATCAAATACTTCTAATAGAGTCGTTATTGAATCACCTAGTGGTTGCTTGATAAGCTCACTTGCATATTCATCAGCAATAGATACTAATGACGCATCTCTACATACATCGAAAAATCTAAATCCAGATTCACCACTCTGCCTAACTCCTAAATAATCTCCACTTCCTCTTATCTCCAAATCTTTTTCCGCAATTTCAAATCCATCACTAACGCTAGTTAATATACTCAATCTCTTTTTAGAGTCTAAACTCAACTTCGTTCCATAAAGCAGTATACAATATGACTGAAGAGCTCCCCTTCCAACTCTGCCTCTTAATTGGTGTAATTGGGACAAGCCAAATCTTTCAGCATTTTCAATTACCATAACTGTAGCTTCTGGAACATCTACACCAACCTCAATAACTGTGGTTGAAACTAAAACTAGCTTTTGGCCATTTTTAAATTTTTGCATTGCATCATCTCTCTCTTCAATTTTCATTTTACCATGAATCATAGCAACTTTGTCTCCTAGTTTTTCCTGCAAAATCTTAAAACTATTTTCTACATAGGATAATTGCAATTTTTCTGACTCCTCTATCAAAGGGCATACCCAATAAACTCTCTCACCTCGTTTCATTAACACTTCTATCTTTTCTATTAAATTATCCATTTTAGATTTTGATAGCGTACTAGTTACAATTGGAACATTTGATTTTGGTTTTTGTTTGATAATGCTTACATCCATATCGCCATAATTTAACATATTAATAGTCCTAGGTATTGGGGTAGCAGAGAGCATTAATAAATCTACATCATCGCCTTTTTGCATGAGATTTAACCTTTGTTTAACACCAAATTTATGTTGCTCATCAATTATTACTAATCCTAAATTTTTAAATGTCACTTTTTCTTGAAATAAAGTGTGAGTTCCAACAACTAAGTCAATATAACCATTTTCCAACCCTTTTAAAATTTCTTTCCTCTCTGAAATTTTTAGGCTTCCAACCAAAAGCTCAACTTTAACCTCCATTTGTTTTGTGTAATTGACAATATTCCTATAATGCTGTTGTGCTAAAATTTCTGTTGGCACCATAAAGGCAACTTGCTTCTTCGCCTCTATAGCATTTAATGCGGCACATATAGCTACAAAGGTTTTCCCGCATCCGACGTCTCCCATAAGCAATCTTAGCATTTTCTTTTTTGCCAGTTGGTCTTGCGAAATTGAATCAACTGCCAGCTGTTGCTCTTTAGTTAATTTAAATTCCAGTTTATCTAAAAAACTCTCTACCAATTTACCAGAAAATTTTATAGAACTTTTTGATTCATTTTGAAGTTTTTGCCTTAAAATTTTAAGGCATATTTGATTTGCAAGTAATTCATCAAAAGCAATCCTTGATTTAGCATTTTTTAAATCTGCAGAATTAATATCAAGTGGAGAATGCAAAATATTTAATGATTCCACAAACCCTTTCCATTTTTGTTTTTCTAATAAATCATTAGGCAACCACTTTTCACATTCAGGCATATTACTTAAAATATTCCTTATTAAATATGAAATTAATTTTGATGTTAGACCTTGAACTTTTGGATAAACTGTTTCTAATTTAGGAACCTTGTATTTCTCATTTGATTTAACTACTACATCAGGATGCACCATAACAAAATTTCTATCTTGAATTTCCACTTTTCCACTAATGATAATATTTTTTTCAGCAATAAAATTTTGCCTAATATATGGTGGAATTTTATTAAAATAAATTAGTTCAATTAAACCAGATTCATTTTTACATAATATTCTACTAGGTGATTTATGCCGAAAGCTTGTATTTATCTTTATCTCAAAAACTTCTACTTCAAGAGTTACCAAATCTCCATTTTTAATTTCATAAATATTTGGTGAGTATCTTCTATCAATGTAATCAGTTGGTAAATGAAATAATAAGTCCTTAAATTTTCGTATACCAAGTTTGGCAAATAGCTTTACTCTTGCATCACCAACATCCATTAACTCAGATATATCCTTGGATAAATATCTTATTAAGCCACACTTCATATTTATGAAATAATCAATAAACTTTTTTGCAATTTATCTATTTTATCTCGCAGTTTTGCTGCTTTTTCAAATTCTAAATTTTCAGCAGCTTCAAGCATTTGCTTTTTTAACTTTCCGATATCATTTTCTATAACTTCTAAATCCATAACTTTTTTATCATTATTTTTATCCCTTAAATTAGCTACAGCTAAATTCAAGGAATTCATTAGTTGTTTTTTAATTGTGGTTGGAGTAATACCATTTTCTTCATTGTGCTTTTCTTGAATTTTTCTTCTTCTAAAAGTTTCTTGAAGAGCTTTATTTATTGAGTTAGTAATTTTATCAGCATATAAAATTACCCTCCCCTCGCTATTCCTTGCTGCTCGCCCAATTGTTTGAATCAGTGAAGTTTCTGAACGTAAAAACCCCTCTTTATCAGCATCTAAAATACAAACCAACGAACATTCCGGAATATCAATACCTTCTCTAAGCAAATTCACCCCTACTAAAACATCATATTTACCCTCACGTAATTCCTGAATTATTTGCACTCTCTCCAGTGTTTTAATATCTGAGTGCATATATACAGCCTTAATATTTACTTCATTTAAATAATCGGTTAAATCTTCTGACATTCTCTTAGTCAACGTTGTAACTAATACTCTTTTATCATTTTTAGCTAAGATTTTACACTCCCCTATCAAATCATCCACTTGTGTTTCACAGCTTCTCACTTCGCATATTGGATCTAGTAATCCCGTTGGTCTAATAATTTGTTCAATGTATTTACCATTCGTATATGCTAATTCTCTTGGACTTGGTGTTGCTGAAACAAAAATTGTCTGCGGACGCATTGAGTCCCATTCTTCGTATTTTAGTGGCCGGTTATCAAGCGCAGAAGGTAGCCTAAAACCATGTTCCACAAGAGTTTTTTTCCTACCTCTATCTCCATTATACATACCTCCAATCTGTGGCACTGTAACGTGACTCTCGTCGACAAATAGTAATGCGTCACTCGGTAAATATTCAAATAAAGTTGGTGGCGCCTGCCCTTCATTTCGTCCAGATAAATATCTAGAATAATTTTCAATTCCTTTGCAGGAACCTGATTCTAAAATCATTTCTAGATCAAAATTAGTTCGTTGAGCTATTCTTTGTGCTTCTACAATTTTATCCAATGACTTAAATTCCTCCACTCTATCTTTAAGCTCATCTTGGATTAAATCTATTGCTTGTTCAATAGTTGCTCTAGGGGTTACATAATGACTATTTGCAAATATGGTAATTGCATCAAGTTTTTTGGTTCTTTCACCTGTCAAATAATCAAATTCATAAATTTTCTCAACCTCATCATCCCAAAAAGTTATTCTCCAAGCTCTATCTTGGTAATGTGATGGGAATATATCTACGTTTTCCCCTCTAATTCTAAACCCCCCTCTTGTAAAATCCAAATCCACACGCTTATATTGTAGCTCAATTAGCTTTTGCATAATATACCTGCGAGAATATTTCTTGCCCTGCTCTAGTTTAAATGACATTTGTAAATACAACTCAGGAGCACCTAACCCATAAATACAAGAAACTGAAGCAACCACTATCACATCTTTTCTTTCAAGCAGTGCTCTGGTGGCAGAATGCCTAAGTAAATCAATTTGTTCATTTATTTGAGCATCCTTTTCTATATAACTATCTGACTGCGGTATATAAGCTTCTGGCTGATAATAATCATAATATGAAACAAAATATTCCACAGCATTACTGGGGAAAAAACCTTTCATTTCATTGTAAAGCTGTGCTGCTAATGTTTTATTATGAGCCATGATAAGTGTTGGTTTTTGACATCTCTGAATAATATTTGCCATCGTAAAAGTCTTTCCTGAACCGGTAACCCCCAATAACACTTGATTTCTATTGCCATCGTTTAAACCTTCAGTAAGTTTATCAACAGCTTCCACCTGATCCCCTGCCAGATTATATTCACTTTCAATTTTAAACATTGTCATTTTTAAAAATTATTTGGTATAATTATTGCTGTAACCAATTAAAAGGACAAATACATTTTAAGACTATGTTAGATTCAATAGGTAGTGTCAAGGACGTCTTCAATCCACAGGAAAATACTCAGCAAGCAAAGGCCATTAAGGAAGCTGAGAAACCGCTAAAAAAAAATACAGGATGAAGTAAGAATTTCAACAAACACCATCTCTGGTCTGGGGCAATGGCGCACGCATCTTGAAAATTTTGAATCTAATATATCAGAATTTACATATAACTTTTTAAGAAAAAATGGTGTTTTTGACAGTAAAAAAGTGGTTGCTCTTGAGGATCTAACAAAAAATTATGCAGAAATAAAAGCTAAACCTGGAACAACCAATCAACAAATTCCTTTTGAAATTGAGTCAATTGCAACAGGCGAGATAATCACAAGTAAGAATCAATTTAACCCTAATGAAGCATTTGCTAGTGCAGTTTCTAATCCTGCTGGGGGTAGAATAACTCTCACAGTTCTGGATAATGGTCTAAAAGCTGAGCGTAGTAAGCTTTCTTCAGGCAAATTTACTATTGGTAACAGTAAAGAAATAGAAATAACAGGTACAGATAATCTTTTAGATATTGCTAAAAAAATTAATAATGTAACTAAGCAAGCAGGAGAAGAAAAGAATCCACATGTTGTTGCAAGTGTAGAAAAAGATTCTACTTCAGGACCAGAATATCTGTGGATACGCTCTGATGAAAAACACCATGGCAAACAAAATGAATTTACCATATCTGGTGATGCAATGAAAAATGCTGATTTTATAGCTAAAAATCAGCAAATAGAAGTTGATTTTGATGATACAATTACAGTAAGTGATTTTGTTGCAAGATTAAGAAACAATGCAAAAAAAGCTGATATTGAAGTTTTATATAACCCTCAACTTGGTAATGGTAAAGCAGAAGGAAAAATAGCTCTAAAATCACTACTAACTGGCACAGGTAACAACATTAAGATTAGCGGCGACATATTTGACAGCGTAAAACCTGCACAGGATGCTAAAATAAAGGTTGATGGGCAAGAAATTACGTCAAAAACTAATAGAATTGAAACAGATAACCTTTTTATTAATTTGCTTAACAAACCTTCTCAGGTTAATGGCAAGGATCAAATATTTAACCTTTCAGTGCAAAATGACACAGAAGGACTAGTGGAAAAATTTGAGGCTCTGGCAAAAAGCTATAATGATCTTGCAAAGTTTGTTGGAACAAATTCTCTACAAGTTGAAGGCGAAGATATTCCAAAACCTGCAGAAATTGCAGCATTGTATAGTGGACTGAAAAATCAAGACAAAATTTTGAGAATTTTGCTTCCTATTATTAAGCAGCATTTTTCAATGCCTCTAAATAAACATTCATGGGCTTTTTATAGCCAATGCTAGAATGAAATCTTTTGTTATTGTATTTACTAACATATTCACTAATTACCT
>NZ_JAJBJD010000011.1 GCF_021811875.1 Candidatus Bandiella numerosa
TATCCAAAGAGAGAATTTTCAAAAAGCTAAATTTATTTGGGATGAAGCTATCCAAGAGATAGCTGCTGCCTAAAATTTAAGGGTCAGGGTTGTGTTGCGGCCATATTTCCATTAACTTGACGGTGCCCTTTATCAAGAGATACAATCGAAAAACCAAGGCTTATTCCAAAGCCGCTGATATGGCTGAATTATCTGTGTATATACATTTCTTCTTTGACGCTATATTTGCTTAGCAATGCCTAAAAATCAGTTTAACCGCCTTGTCAAGTTATAATTCATCCAATTAAAAGGAAGAAGTATCTTGGTCCGTTATATTTTATTTTTTAAAGTAATATTTTTAATATTTTGGCTAAAAGTATTTATCACAAATTTCTGATTTTACTAATCACAGAAAATAATCCGTTGCTTCTGCCAGGAGACAAGTGATTTTTTAAATCCAATTGGTTAAATATATCCATGAAATTTATATTTTGAATCTCTATTCTTGTTTTGTCGGAAAAAATCTTGATTACAATTGCGAGCAAACCCTTTACTATTAAGGCGTCACTATCTGCATAAAAAAATAATTTCCCATCCTCTTCTCTTGAAGTCAACCAAACTTGACTAATGCAACCTGATACTTTGTTTTTTTCGACTTTTTCATCATCATTTAATTTTGGTAGAGTTTTCCCCAACTCAATTATGTAAGAGTATTTTTCTTCCCAATCATCAAATAATCCAAATTCATCAATTAGTTGCTTTATTTCTTTGTTCATTTTGTTATTGACCAGTGTTTACGCTAGATATATAATTGGGACAAAAATAGTGCTATTTTGAAAAAGATTCAATATTTTTATGATAAAAGTGAATAGACTAACTGATTATGCAACATTAATTATATGCGAGATGGCACCAAATAAAAGTGATATTGTTAGTGCAAAAATTCTCAGTGACAAAACAAAAATTAGCGAAACAACTGTAATAAAATTACTAAAAATGTTGCTAAAAAAAGATATCATAAAGTCACACAGAGGTACTGCTGGTGGATATAAATTAATTAAAGAGCTTGACGAAATAAGTATTTTAGATGTTGTTGAAGCGATAGAGGGGGAAATTGCACTTACCCTTTGTGGTAAAAATAATAAAAACAGTAGTAATAATTGTGAGTACACAAATGGGTGCAAAGTTAAGCACGGCTGGAACAAGATTAATAGCTTGTTTATGCTTGCATTGCAGAGGTTTACCATCAAAGATTTTATCGATGATAACGCTTATTTTCAACTTGAAAAAGTGAGATGAATATGACTAATACAGTTTCTGCACATGAAGAGTATTTTAATAAGGATTATAAATATGGTTTTGTTACCAACATAGAGTCTATTAAGCCTGAAAAAGGATTGAATGAAAAGATTATAAAGTATATTTCTAATAAAAAATCTGAGCCAAATTGGATGCTAGAAAAAAGGTTATTAGCTTATCAAGTATGGTTAAATATGAAAGAGCCAAATTGGGCAAAGATAAGGCACCCAAAGATTGATTTTCAGGATATATATTATTATTCAGAACCTAAGATAAAAAAAAAGTTAGATAGTTTAGACGAAGTAGATCCAGATATTTTAAAAACGTATCAAAAATTAGGAATACCAATACACGAGCAAAAATTATTGGCTGGTGTGGCGGTAGATGCTGTTTTTGATAGCGTTTCTGTAGCTACAACATATAAAGAAGCGCTGAAAGAACAGGGTGTTATTTTTTGCTCGATATCTGAGGCAATTAGAGAACATCCGGAGTTAATAAAAAAATATTTTGCGTCTGTGGTTCCTAACTCAGATAATTATTTTGTTGCACTGAATTTTGCTGTTTTTAGTGATGGAACATTTGTTTACATTCCGAAAAACACAAAATGCCCTATGGAATTATCTACCTATTTTAGAATAAATGAGGCTAAGACTGGGCAATTTGAGCGTACACTTATTATAGCAGATGAGGGAAGTGAGGTAAGTTATCTTGAGGGTTGCACAGCTCCTCAAAGGGATGAAAATCAACTCCATGCTGCAGTTGTAGAGCTGATAGCCCTCAAAGATGCCACGATAAAATATTCAACCGTTCAAAATTGGTATCCTGGTGATAAAAATGGAAAAGGTGGAATTTACAATTTCGTTACAAAGCGTGGCTTATGTAAAGGCAGTGGCTCTAAAATTTCTTGGACACAACTTGAAACAGGTTCTGCTATTACTTGGAAATATCCAAGTTGTATTCTAAAAGGCGATAACTCTACTGGTGAATTTTATTCTGTTGCACTTACCAACAATCATCAGCAAGCAGATACCGGAACTAAAATGATACACGTTGGTAAAAATACATCTAGTACAATAATTTCAAAAGGAATTTCAGCAGGAAAAAGTGCTAATACATACAGAGGAATGGTAAATATTTTACCATCTGCAAAAGGTGCAAGAAATTTTACACAATGTGATTCACTATTAATTGGAAAAAATTGCTCTGCATCAACCATTCCATATATAGAGGTTAAAAATAATTCATCAAACATTGAGCATGAGGCAACCACATCAAAAGTTAGTGAAGATCAATTACAGTATTGTTTGCAAAGAGGAATTACTAATGAAAATGCTATATCATTAATTGTTAATGGATTTTGTAAAAATGTTTTAAATGAATTACCTATGGAATTTGCCGTGGAAGCTAAAGCGCTTCTTAGTGTAAATCTTGAAGGTGCAGTTGGATAAAATTTAATATTTATGTCAGTATAGTATGTTACTTAAGGTATCAAATTTAAGTGTTAGTGCAAATGGCAAAAAAATACTTGCCAATTTGAATTTAAATATCAACAAGGGAGAAGTCCATACCATTATGGGGCCAAATGGTACTGGCAAAAGCACCCTTGCAAATGTTATTACAGGAAAAGATGGTTACGATATTACTGATGGAAGAATAATACTGTCTTCTAAAGATGTATCGCATATTACTTCAGATGAAAGAGCTAGACTTGGGATATTTATGTCTTTTCAACACCCAATAGAAATACCTGGTGTTAGTTGGAATAGTTTTTTAAAAGCATCTATAAATTCAGTTAGAAAAGAGCACGGAAAAGTAGATATTACACCTGCTGACTTCATGAAAGAATTGAAAGAGAAAGCAGCGTTGCTTGAGATTGATTATAAATTATTAAAAAGAGATGTTAATCATGGCTTCTCAGGTGGGGAAAAGAAAAAATTTGAAATTTTACAAATGCTATTGCTTGAGCCAAAGCTTGTTATATTAGATGAGATAGATTCAGGTCTTGATGTTGATGCGCTAAGAATTATTGCAAAAAACATTAATAATTTTAGAAGTAAGGAAAACTCAATCATAATCATAACGCATTATAATAGACTCTTAGATTATGTGATCCCAGATTTTGTTCATATTTTTTCTAGTGGATCAATTGTAAAATCTGGCGATAAAAATTTAGCTAAGGAAGTAGAAAAACAAGGTTACGATGGCTTTGAATAAAATAAATACATATCTAAAACTACCGTCTAGAAGAGATGAAAAATGGAGATATTCAGATTTAAAATTATTAGAAATACCAGATATTAAAGCTAGTGAATTAATAAGAGAATACACTTTTTTAACCGAGGATGAAAATTTTTACTATATTGTGCTTTTGGATGGGAAATTTTCCAAGGAAAAATCAATTTTACCAAAGAAAGGGGTGGAAATATATTGTTCAAAAGACAAAATTGTTAATTTTAATAAAGAATTATGGTTTGAAGACAAATATCAAGTATCACAAAATCTAGACAATAAGGATCATGTTGTTTTGATTAATATCAATGACAATATTGATAGACCTATTAAGTTAATCAAATTGATTACCTCAAATTCTACATTTTTTACAACCTTCATAAGATTAGAAAAAAACTGTAGTGTAAAATTTTACGAAGATTTTATACAACATGGCGAACATGATAATTTTATAAACAATGTTACAAGAATTAATTTGAGCGATAACACAAATTGCCAACACGTTATTCAGAAAGATTTTGAAGGTGAGGTTAGATTTATTAACACTCTTGAGATTATTTGTAATGCTTATTCTATTTACGAAAACTATTCGGTGAATGTTAATGATAAATCTTATAGATTTGAATCTGAAGTTCATTTGAACGGTAAGGGTGCAAAAGCAAGTTTTTACGGTGCTAACATAGCAAATAATAATCAGGCATATGATATAGTAATAGACGTAAAACACAACGCTTCCAATACATTCAGCAATCAACATTATAATCAGGTATTGGATAAAAATTCTTCAGGCTCATTTTATAGTAATGTAGAGATATCAAAATTAGTTAGTAAAGTTGAGGCGTATCAATTGAATAAAAATTTGCTTATAGATGAGGAATCTGTGGTTTATTCTAGACCAATGCTTGATATAAATTCTGATGATGTAATATGTTCTCATGGCTCAACAACTGGTGATATAGATAAAGAAGTATTGTATTATTTTGCATCTAGAGGAATCAAACTTAAACATGCAAAAAAATTGATTGTTATAGGATTACTAAAATCTGTATTTTTGAATTGTAAACTAGATGCTTTTGAGGTTGAGGGTTTATATAGACGAATTGTTAATAATACTGAATTTTATGAATAAAATACGCGAAGATTTTCCATTTTTTAATCAAAAAAATTGCGGTACTTTTTTAGATTCTGCTGCCAGCAGCCAAAAACCCAAATGTGTTATTGATAAAATTGTAGAATTTTATTCATATAATTTTGCTAATATTCATAGAGGAATTTATGACTTAAGTGCAAAAGCTACTGAAGATTTTGAAAAAGTAAGATTCCATGTTGCAAAATTTATCAATGCCAATTCAGATAAAGAAATAATATTTACGAAAAGTGCAACTGAGGGAATTAATCTTGTTGCGCACTCATTTGGAAAAAGCTTTGTTACCGAAGGAGATGAAATATTAATTTCTGCTATGGAGCATCACTCAAATATTGTTCCTTGGCAACAGTTATGTATAGAAAGAAATGCTACATTAAGGATAATTCCTATCTCTGAAGATGGGGCGCTTAAATTTGATGAATTCGAAAAACTTATTTCCTCAAAGGTGAAGTTGATTGCAATTACGCACATGTCAAATGTATTTGGATCAATTGTTGATGTTAAAAGGGTAGTGAGGATTGCCAAGAAATATAGAGCAAAGGTTTTGGTGGATGCTTGCCAATCAATAGCGCATATGAAAATAGATGTTACGGATTTAGATTGTGATTTTTTAGTTTTTTCATCTCATAAATTATATGGTCCAACAGGTGTTGGAATTTTATATGGAAAATATAAAATGCTAGATTCTATATCAGTTTACCAAACTGGTGGTTCAATGATTGAGGATGTGTCGTTTGAAAGAAGCACTTTTTTAAATCCACCTTATAAATTTGAAGCAGGTACTACTGCAATTGCAGAAGTTATAGCGTTTGGTGAGGCATTGCATTATTTAAGTTCGATAGATTTATTGAAATCCTGGGAAGAAGAAAAAGAAATTGCAAAATACATAAGAGGTGAGATTAGGAAATTAAAAAATTTCAAAATTTTTGGTCATAATGAAGATGCAAGTATTATCTCAATAACTCACATAAATGCGCATCATTCAGATATTGGTGAAATACTAAATAAAAGCAACGTTGCAATTAGAACGGGTCACCATTGTGCAAAACCACTGATGAATTTTCTTGGAATACTTGGTGTTGCAAGGATATCGTTAGGCATATATAATAACTTAGAAGACGCTCATAAGCTAGTTGAGGCTTTAAAAAAAGTGGATAACTTTTTTGCATAATATTGTCCATGGAATTAAAAGATTTTATAAAACAAGGTAGTGAAAGTATATTCAGAGATTTTACTGAGGAAGAATTAAATAGTGTCAATAAAATCAATGGAACAAGGAATAAAATAATCGCAATACTTAAGCTCATATATGATCCGGAAATATCAGTAAATATTTGGGATTTGGGATTGATTTATAATATTGAAATTTCCTCAAAAAATATAATTAATATAGAGATGACATTGACGTCTCCAACTTGCCCAGTTGCAGATGCAATTCCACAAGAAGTGAAGAAAAAAATTGAGCAAATAATGAAAAATGCAAGCGAGGTTAATGTACAACTTGTTTGGCAACCCAAATGGGATAAATCAATGATGAGTGAAGAAGCAAAATTTATTTTAGATATGATGTGAATCAAGTATATGGGTATTTAAAGTGACAAAAATTGGGATAAATATAAATTTATATTTACAATTTTTTAATAAATGTATAAAAATATTTTATACACGTTTTATTTTTTAATTTAATTACTCTCAAAGAGTGCTTATTGATGATTTATGAAAATGTAATAGTCGAAAGATATGCTTTAGCATTATTTATAAATATGAAAAGGCTGAGTCAAGTGGATGAAGTTTCTAGCGAAATTAATTATTTCTTTGCTCAAATTCAAGTAAATAAATCTGTTGAAAAATTATTATTAAATAAATCTGCGCCTAAAAAAGCAAAGATGGTATTTTGTAATACTTTGCTTGGCAAAATTAAAATTTCAGGTTTATTAAGAAGGTTTATAGTGCTGCTAATAGAGAAAAAAAGGCTATATTTATTGAAAAAAATTATTACTGCACTGGAAAAAATAATCGATAAAGAAAATAATATACAAACGCTAAAGTTGATTTTAGCAAAGCAACAAGATGATGGCTCTTTAGACAAAGTGAAAAATGAACTAACTAAATACTTTAATAGCATGAGTGTTAAGTTCAATATAAATTATGATAATGAAATTTTAGGAGGCATTATCATCAAAAAAGATTCACTAATGCTAGATTTATCATTTAGATCAAGGATTAAGGAGATAAAATTTTTAACCAACAGGCGTAAATTTAAAATTAATGAATTAGGTATAACATGAAAGCTTCAGAAATAGTAGATGTACTAAAAAATGAAATAGCCAATCTAGAGCATAAAGTGGAATTTGAAGAGGTTGGTCAGGTCATAAAAATTTTTGATGGCGTTGCAATAGCATACGGTCTTGATAATGTTGAATTCAATGAAATAGTACAATTTGAAAATGGCGTTGAAGGTATAGTTTTTAACATTGAAGAAGATAATGTTGGGATTGTTATATTAGGGGATGATAAAGATATAAAGGAAGGTGAGATTATAAAGCGAAAAAAACAATTTTTTGAGGCTCCGACTGGTAAAAGCTTATTGGGGCGAGTTGTTGATGCCTTTGGAAATCCACTTGATAATAAAGGGGAGCTTAAAGACGTAATTTATAAAAAAGTAGATGTAAAAGCTCCAGGAATTATTGCTAGGAAATCAGTTCATGAACCTGTTCAAACAGGAATAAAGGTTATTGACAGTTTAGTGCCAATTGGTAGAGGTCAACGTGAGTTAATAATTGGAGATAGACAAGTTGGAAAAACCTCTATAGCAATTGATACTATACTGAACCAAAAAGAAATAAATAAGTCAAACGACGAAAGTGAGAAGCTGTATTGCATATATGTAGCGATTGGTCAAAAAAGATCTTCAGTTGCAAAAATTGTGAAAAAATTAGAGGAAGCAGGCGCTTTAGAATACACAATTGTTGTAGTTGCCTCAGCATCCGACCCAACTCCATTACAATTCTATGCTCCATATGTTGGATGTACAATGGGGGAGTTTTTTAGAGATAATGGTATGCATGCATTGATTATTTATGATGATTTAAGCAAACATGCAGTGTGTTATCGTCAGATGTCGCTTTTGTTAAGGAGACCTCCTGGAAGGGAAGCGTATCCTGGTGATATTTTTTACGTACACTCAAGGCTTTTAGAAAGAGCTGCGAAGCTTTCAGATGAGATGGGAGCCGGTTCGTTAACTGCATTACCAATTATAGAGACTCAGGCAGGAGATGTTTCTGCATACATACCTACAAATGTTATATCAATAACAGATGGGCAAATTTTTCTAGAAACGGAATTGTTTTATAAAGGGATTAAACCTGCTATTAATATCGGGCTATCTGTTAGTAGAGTTGGATCGGCAGCTCAGATAGGTGCAATGAAAAAAGTTGCTGGGACTATGAAGCTTGATTTAGCTCAGTATAGGGAAATGCAAGCTTTTTCTCAATTTGCATCTGATTTGGACTCATCAACAAAAGATTTGCTTGCAAGAGGTGATAGGCTTACTGAGTTATTAAAGCAACCGCTATATGCTCCTTTACAAATTGAAGAGCAAGTGATTTCAATATTTACAGCAGTTAAAGGATTTTTAAAGGAAATAGATGTACGCAACATAAGTGATTTTGAAAATAAGTTGCTTTTTCAAATCAAAAAAGACAAAAAAGATTTGCTAAAAAAAATTAGGAAAGAAAAGAAACTTTCTGAAGAAATGCAGATTGAGCTTACAGACTATTTAAATCAATTTGTAAAACTATATTCTTAAAATATGCCATCGCTGAAATATATAAAAAATAGGATAAAAGGAATAAATTCTACTAAAAAAATTACTCAGGCAATGAAGATAGTTTCCGCATCTAGCTTGAGAAGTGCGCAAAATAGTATAGTTAATGCGGAAGCGTATTTAAAAGGGTTTCAAAGGCTTTTGATAGACGTAAATAATAAAGCTCCAGACCTTTTGGAGCAATTTATTTCTTTATCTACGAAGATTGATAAGTCAAAAACATTGTTTATTGCTTTTGGCTCTGACAAAGGTTTATGTGGTTCATTTAATTCGAAAATAACTAGCTATATTACTTCTAAATTACAGCAAAAAAATGATGCTAAAATTTTCTGTGTAGGCAACAGAATTTCACAATACATGCAGGCGCATCATAAAAAAAATATTGAAAAAAGCGTACCTTTTTTTAGAGAAAATAATAAAAAAATTTCCTATAATGCCTCTGTTTTATTAAGTAAAGAGATTAAGGATGTGTTTTTAAAAGAAAAATTTAGTGAGTGTAGAGTTGTATATACAAAATTCAACTCTGTTCTAAGTCAACAAGTTAAAGACATTAAGTTAATGCCACTGCAAATGGATGAAATAGAAAATACTAGTTATTTTGCAAAGTCTGATGGGGAAATTTTTGAATTTGATAATGATATAGAGCTAATTTTGAAAAAATTGATTGATGATTATATTGCCGCTACCATTTTGCATGTGTGCTCTAATAGTTTAACCTGCGAACATTCAACGAGAATGTTAGCAATGGATAGTGCTACAAAAAACTCAGACAAAATGCTTAAAGAATTGAATTTGCTCTATAATAGGAGTAGACAAGCTATTATTACAAAAGAATTAATTGAAATTATTTCTGGAGCGGAAGCAATTAATTAAATAAAATAATTTGGATGGTAACAACATATGAATAAAGGAAAAGTATCGCAAATTTTTGGTGCAGTATTAGATATTAAATTTGAAGGTGAAGTACCCAATATTCTCAATGCTTTAAAATATAAAGATAAAAATAGGGAAATTGTTTTTGAGGTTGTTCAACATATAGGTGATGGTGTCATTAGAGCGATTGCAATGGATTTGACTGATGGACTAAAGAGAGGAGACGAGGTCGTTGATACTGGTAAGCCGATAACTGTCCCTGTTGGAAAAGAAACGCTCGGAAGAATTATGGATGTTGTTGGTAACCCAATTGATCAAAAAGGGGAAATAAAAAGCGAGAATTATGCGTCTATTCATAGAAAATCTCCCGAGTTAGAATGTTTATCAACTGATACAGAAATTTTAGTAACAGGGATAAAGGTTGTAGATTTGCTAGCCCCATATATTAAGGGTGGAAAGATTAGTCTATTTGGAGGAGCTGGTGTTGGAAAAACAGTATTGATAATGGAATTAATTAACAATATTGCAAAGGCGCATGGTGGATATTCAGTATTTGCAGGAGTTGGGGAGAGAACACGAGAGGGGAATGATTTATATCATGAAATGATTGACTCAAAGGTTATTGATGAAGAGAATATTGCTAATTCAAAGGTTAGTTTAGTGTATGGGCAGATGAACGAACCACCTGGAGCGAGGGCAAGGGTTGCATTAACTGGGCTTTCAATAGCTGAATATTTTAGAGATCAAGAGCAGCAGGATGTATTATTTTTTGTAGATAATATTTTTAGATTTACTCAAGCTGGTGCAGAGATATCAGCATTGCTAGGAAGAATACCATCTGCAGTTGGGTACCAACCAACACTTGCAATGGAAATGGCGAATCTTCAAGAAAGGATTACTTCAACAAAAACTGGATCCATTACCTCTGTTCAAGCAATATATGTTCCAGCTGATGACTTGACTGATCCAGCTCCCGCTACATCGTTTTCTCACCTGGATGCAACGACTGTTCTAAGTAGGCAAATTGCGGAGCAAGGAATATATCCTGCAATTGATCCATTGGATAGTACCTCTCAAGCATTATCTAAAGATATAGTAGGTGAGGAACATTACAAAGTTGCTAGAGAAGTTCAGAAAACATTGCAGACGTATAAATCACTGCAGGATATAATAGCAATTTTAGGTATGGATGAGCTTTCTGAAAGTGATAAATTAATCGTTTCAAGAGCTAGAAAAATTCAAAAATTTCTATCACAACCATTTCATGTTGCGGAGGTTTTTACAGGTTCTCCAGGAAAATTTGTGGCTTTACAAGATACCATAAAAGGATTTAAAGATATTGTTGAAGGCAAATATGACAATATTTCGGAGATGGCATTTTATATGGTTGGTAGTATTGAAGAAGTTTTGGAAAAAGCAAAAAACCTAAAATAAATTGTGAGATATGTCTAAGGGTAAAATCAATTTGAAAATAGTCACGCCTGAGGGGTATGTTGAAGATTCTCGCTATGATGGTATGTTGTTGCCAGGTGAATTTGGAATTTTTGAATTATTACCAAATCATGAGAACTATATTGGTATATTAAGGGCAGGCATTATATCTGCATATAAAAATCATGATTTTGTCCCTATTTTTATAATATCACAATCGTTTTCACGTTTTGATAATAGTACTAACACTTGTGAAATTAATAGTCCATATGCTATAGATGTCACAAATCCAAAGAAAGTAGAAAGAGAATTTATAAATAATAAGCTAGAAGGCTCTAATAATTCAGATGAAAGGGATTTTTACAATTATTTATCTGAATATTTTTTTGTCAATAATGTATAGATGCTAGTTAATACTCTATATTATGGGTATATAATTGTTATTTTAATTGACTTTTTTAACGTATGGTACTAAAAATATGACTTTAACTGAAGACAAAATAAGCAAATGTTAGCTGTAATAGAAACAGGTGGTAAACAATATCACGTTAAGGCAGGTGATGTCATTAAAATAGAAAAGTTAGATGGCAAGCTTGGAGATGAAATAAGCTTTACCAAAGTTCTTGCGCTGTACGATAGCAATAAAGGAAGTGCGGTAAAAATAGGGGAGCCGCTTCTCGAATCAGCTGAGGTTAAAGCCGAAGTTTTAGAGCAGATGAAGAATAAAAAGGTTGTTATTTTTAAGAAGAAGAGGCGCCAAAATTATAGAAGAAAAAAGGGTCACAGACAAAATGTGACTGTTTTAAGAATAACTAAAATAGAGGAAAAATAATATGGCAACGAAAAAAGCTGGTGGTAGTTCCAAAAATGGAAGAGATTCTCATAGTAAGAGGTTGGGTTTAAAAAAATCTGGAGGACAAACAGTTATTCCAGGCAATATAATAGTTCGCCAACGCGGAACTAAATTTTATCCTGGTGATAATGTTGGAATTGGCAAGGATTATACAATTTTTGCTATCACCTCTGGAAGAGTAAATTTTTCTTCAGGCAAGAAAAATCGCACATACATTTCGGTAATTTAATACAATAATGTAAAACGGGTTTGTAGCTCAGTTGGTTAGAGTGCACGCCTGATAAGCGTGAGGTCGGTGGTTCAAATCCACCCAGACCCACCATCAATGTGTAAGCTTTTTCATAAGAGGTTATGCAACAGAGCCTTTTTTCATTTCTACCGAACAAAGTCCGTCACAAGTCCTTGTATGTTAGTTTTTTAAATTTATACAATTATTACAGTAACCATCCAGTTCTATTGTACTATCTTTGAGAGTAAAATTGTTATTACTACAAAGATTTTTAATCTTTTCTAAGAAAATTTTATCACCTATTTCTTGGCACCGTCAAGTTAATGGAAATATGGCCGCAACACAACCCTGACCCTTAAATTTTAGGCAGCAGCTATCTCTTGGATAGCTTCATCCCAAATAAATTTAGCTTTTTGAAAATTCTCTCTTTGGATA